>DATCDE010000131.1 GCA_036510875.1 Actinomycetes bacterium | reverse complement strand
CCGGCCGCCGAAAGCGCGGACGGCGCCGTGCTGACCCGCCGTCCGGACGCCCGCCGCACGGCCACCCGCCCGCGGCCGCCCCGGCTGGCCGCCGAGCACCCGGCTCCCGGGCAACGGCTGGTCACCGCTGCGGTGCGGGCGCTGCGCGCCGGGGAGCGGGCCACGTCCGCGTCCCGGGGCCCGGTGGTGGGCGGGGTCGCCGGCGGGGGCAGCCCGCCGCGCAGCGCGGCCGCGGACACCCTGGCGTTGCTGCGGGCCGCCCTCGAGGAGGGCCGCCCGGTCTGGATCGGCTACGTCGACACCCACGGCGGGGTCACCGAGCGGGTGGTGGACCCGGTGCGCATCGCCGGCGGGTACCTCACGGCCTACGACCACCGCTCGGCCGAGGTGCACACCTTCGCCGTCCACCGGATCACCGGGGCGGCCGCGCTCGAGGACGAGCCGGCCTGAGCGACGCTGGTCCTGAGCGACGCTGGTCCTGAGCGACACTGGTATGTCCGCCCGACCCCGACCGAGAGGCTCCGCGTGACCGACGGTCCGCTCATCGTCCAGTCCGACAAGACGCTGCTGCTCGAGGTCGACCACGAGCTGGCCGCCGAGTGCCGGCTGGCCATCGCGCCGTTCGCCGAGCTGGAGCGCGCCCCGGAGCACGTGCACACCTACCGGCTGACCCCGCTCGGCCTGTGGAACGCCCGGGCCGCCGGGCACGACGCCGAGCTGGTCGTCGACACGCTGCTGAAGTACAGCCGCTACGCCGTCCCGCACGCGCTGCTCGTCGACGTGGCCGAGACGATGGACCGGTACGGGCGGCTGAAGCTGCTGCACCACCCGGCGCACGGTCTGGTGCTGGAGTCGACCGACCGCGCGGTGCTCGAGGAGGTGCTGCGCTCGAAGAAGGTCGAGCCGCTCGTCGGCATCCGGGTGGACCCGGACACCGTCGCCGTCCACCCCAGCGAGCGCGGCCACCTCAAGCAGGTGCTGCTCAAGCTCGGCTGGCCGGCCGAGGACCTCGCCGGGTACGTCGACGGCGAGGCGCACGCCATCGACCTGGTCGAGGACGGCTGGACCCTGCGCACCTACCAGCGGGAGGCCGCGGACAACTTCTGGGCCGGCGGGTCCGGCGTCGTCGTGCTGCCCTGCGGGGCCGGCAAGACGATCGTCGGGGCCGCGGCGATGGCCCGGGCGAAGGCCACCACGCTGATCCTCGTCACCAACACGGTCTCGGCCCGGCAGTGGAAGTCCGAGCTGCTCAAGCGGACCACCCTGACCGAGCCGGAGATCGGCGAGTATTCGGGCGCCCGCAAGGAGATCCGGCCGGTGACCATCGCCACCTACCAGGTGATGACGACCCGCCGGAAGGGCGTCTACGCGCACCTCGAGCTGTTCGACGAGCGGGACTGGGGACTGATCCTCTACGACGAGGTGCACCTGCTGCCAGCCCCGATCTTCCGGTTCACCGCGGACATCCAGTCCCGGCGCCGGCTCGGCCTGACCGCGACGCTGGTCCGCGAGGACGGCCGCGAGGGCGACGTGTTCTCGCTCATCGGACCGAAGCGCTACGACGCCCCGTGGAAGGACATCGAGGCGCAGGGCTACATCGCGCCGGCCGACTGCGTCGAGGTGCGGGTGACGCTGTCCGACCACGAGCGGCTGGTCTACGCCACCGCCGAGCCGGAGGAGCGGTACCGGCTGTGCTCGACGGCGACGTCGAAGACCCGCATCGTGGAGCAGCTGGTCCACCAGCACCGGGGCGAGCCGACGCTGGTGATCGGGCAGTACATCGACCAGCTCGACGACCTGGGTGAGCGGCTCGGCGTGCCGGTGGTCAAGGGCGACACCACGGTGCGCGAGCGGGAGCGGCTGTTCCAGGCGTTCCGCACCGGCGAGGTGACCACGCTGGTCGTGTCCAAGGTGGCGAACTTCTCCATCGACCTGCCGGAGGCGTCGGTGGCGATCCAGGTGTCGGGCACGTTCGGCTCGCGGCAGGAGGAGGCGCAGCGGCTGGGCCGGGTGCTGCGGCCCAAGGGCGACGGCCGGGCTGCCCGGTTCTACGCGGTGGTGGCCAGGGACACCGTGGACGCCGACTTCGCCGCGCACCGGCAGCGGTTCCTGGCCGAGCAGGGCTACGCCTACCGGATCGTCGACGCCCACGATCTGTGACCTTGTCAGGGTGAGGACGGCGCATACGTCGTCCTCACCCTGACAGGTCTGCGGCCGGGCCTACCCGGCCAGCTTGGTCACCCGCGTCGACCAGTTCGCCAGCGACGTCCGGGTTCCGCCGCAGCTGCCGAAGTCGGTCAGGCTCGGCGGGTTGGGGTAGTACTGCTCGTACGTGCAGGAGGCCGCGACGTACTCCGAGGCCACCCACAGGTCCCTGCCGTCGGTGACGGCGGCACCGTAGTCACCCCAGCGGGTCCGCGGCGGGTCGCCCACGAACGCCTTGTACGAGGTGAATCCGTCGGACGGCGCGGCGCCCGCCGCGGCGATGTGCAGCGGACCGACCCGGCCGCCCGCGTTGATCGTCGCGTACCCGGCGCTCGGGTAGTACGACGACCCGACGGCGGTGAACGCGATCACGCCGTGGCCGTTGCGACCCATGGCGATCGCCGGGTAGATGAGGTTGTTGCCCGCCAGCGCGATGTACCCCTGCTGCTCCACCCTGCCGTTGACCTTGCCGACCGGGTTGACGTTCGGGTCCACCGCGAACCAGGCGATCCCCGCCTGGACCGTGCCGTTGACCCGCACGGCGGTGCCAGCGGCGCCCCAGAGGGTGCCGTCGACGTACCAGGTCTGCTGCATCCGCGAGTCCCCGGAGTCCAGCTGCGACTGGACCTCGTCGTGCGCGGGCGCGCTGGCGAAGAAGAGCTGCCAGCAGCCGGGACCGTAGACGGTCGGGGTGGTCGTGTCGTTGAGGCAGTCCCGCAGCGGAGTCGGGCCGGCCTTCTGCGCGGCCGTCGGCGGGAAGACGTACGTCTGGCTGTTGACCGCCGTGCTGGAGATCTTCAGCGCCGGCGACGTCGAGTCCAGCGAGCCGGTGTTGGTCAGCGCCCACAGTCCGATCTTTCGGGCGGTGCCCGTGGGGTTGCCGGTCTCGCTGCCATCCCCGGCGACCGTGCTGAGGAAGTACTCGGTGCCGCCGGCCGCGCGCGCGTAGCTGCCGGCTGGGGACTGGGCGGGCCACACGGTCCACCCCGGCGTCCCGGCCAGCGACAGGTTCTCCACCAGGGTCACCGGGAGGCTGCTCGGGTGAGCGGCCAGCTGCTGCTTCGACATCGCGAAGATCTGGGCCGCGTTGTAGCTCGGGCCGAACAGGTCGTACTCGTTCGTGGTGATGTAGACGCCGTTGCCGTCCGAGCCGATGTGCGGGTAGTCCTGGAAGCACGGGCCGGGGGTGACGCCGTCGAGCGTGCAGTGGTGGTCCGGCGTGCCGTCCGTTCCGTCGTTCTGCGCCGGGACGTGGTAGACCGTCCATGCGGCCGTCGGGTCAGCGGTGTTCGAGACGGCGACGTCGATGGTGTTCTTGCCGTTGTAGTCCCCCGCGCCGTCGACGTGCAGCGTGGTGATGGACACGACGAAGCGCCGGACGTCCGGGTCGTACAGGCAGACCGGGTCGATCACGTTGGGCCCGATGGCGCCGGTCGCCCGGTCCACCGCCGGGGGGTAGCCGAAGAACGTGTTGAGGTCCTGGACGCCGGTCAGCGGGCTGCCGTCCGTCGAGCTGACCACCCGCAGCACGCTGTTGACCGACTCGACGGTGTACCCGTTGCCGACGCACAGCGCCTGGTCCGGTGGCTCGGTGGAGAACTGGTTGCCGCCGTTGGCCAGCCGCTGGTCCGCATGGTTGAGTCCCTCGAAGCTGAACGCCACCTCGGGGTTGTTTCGGGCCACCCAGCTCGAGGCCACCGTGGGCACCGGCAACGCCTTGGGCGGGAAGATGCCGCCGCCGGCGGACGGCGGCCGGGATCGGTTGACGGTCAGAGCCGCCTTGGCGTCGTCCGGGCCACGGCGGATCTCCGGCTGAGCCAGGACATCTGGGCCGGCCGCCGTGGAGCGGATCGAGGTCGTGCCCGCGGCCGGGACCAGTCGGGTTCGGTTGGTGGTGGCCGCGTTCCCGACTGAGCCCGGAAGCACGACCAGGGAGCCCATGATCAGGGCACCGCTGGCGAGCGCAGCGATTCGCTTCATCCAAGATCCTTCCCCGCACATCGAAGTGATCACGCCCGAGGCGCGTCCGATTGAACCGTGGTGATCTTGTCGTGGCAATGGGGCTGGGTCAGCACTGCTGCGTAGGTTGGGGGGGTGCGCACCGCTGACCTGCCCGCGGCCTGGCTGGCGGCCGGCCGGGCGCTGGGCGCGAGGCACGACGTCGCCGGGGCCGGCGCCCGGCTGGTCGCCGCCTACGCCGGGCCGGCCCGGCGCTACCACTCGCTGGACCACCTGGCCGACGTGCTCACCCGGGTGGATGAGCTGGCCGACGTGGCCGTCGACCTCGACGTGGTGCGGCTCGCGGCCTGGTTCCACGACGCCGTCTACGACCCGACGGCCGGAGACAACGAGGACCGCAGCGCCGAGCTGGCCACCGACGTGCTGCGGCGGCTCCGGGTGGCGCCCTCGGTCGTGGCGGAGGTCGCCCGGCTGGTCCGGCTGACCGCCGGGCACGCCCCCGGCCCCGACGACCGGGACGGCGCGGTGCTGTGCGACGCCGACCTCGCGGTGCTGGCCCTCGACCCGGTCGGGTACGCGGCGTACGTCGCCGCCGTGCGGTGCGAGTACGGGCACCTGTCGGACGACGAGTGGCGGGTCGGGCGGGCTGCCGTCCTGCGGGGGCTGCTCGACCGGCCGTTCCTGTTCGCGACCGCGCTGGGCCGGGACCGCTGGGAGGCGGCCGCGCGGGCCAACGTCTCGGCGGAGCTGGCCGCCCTGGAGGGCTGACGGCGCTAGCGCGGGTGCTTGCGCCGACGCAGACCCGCAGCGGTGAGCCGGGCGACCAGCTCGCGGCTGGACACCTCGAGGGCGCCGGCGGCCACCACGGCCGGGCGCCGCTCGGCCGGCACGTCGTAGTGGTCCCGCTCGAAGGCGCGCGGCGGCAGGCCCACCCGGGCGGCGAACGCGTGCAGCTCCTCCAGCGAGTGGTCACTGACCAGGTGGCACCACATCCGGCCGTGCCCCGGCCACACCGCGCGGTCCACGAGCACAGCCACACCGCCATCGTTGCAGGCACCAGGGCTGGCCCAGGCACCGTGCTGCCTGCAACGGCGGCAGGGTGGCACCCTAGGCTGCCGGGCATGGACGAGACCCGGCTCCCGGTGAACACCCCCGACGGGCGGCTGCTCACCGCCGCCGCGTTCGGTCCCCACGACGGCCATCCGGTGATCTCCCACCACGGCACCCCCGGGTCTCGGCTGCTGACCCCGCCGGACCCCGGGCTGCTGGACCGGCTGGGCGTGCGGCTGATCGGCTTCGACCGGGCCGGGTACGGCGGCAGCCAGCCGCGGCCCGGCCGCCGGGTCACCGACGCCGCGGGCGACACCGCCGCGGTGGCCGACGCGTTCGGAGTGCACCAGTTCGCGGTGGTCGGCTGGTCCGGCGGCGGGCCGCACGCGCTGGCCACCGCGGCGCTGCTGCCCGAGCGGGTCACCCGATGCGCGCTGCTCGCCTCGGTGGGTCCGCTCGACGGCCCGGGGCTGGACTTCTTCGCCGGCATGGCGGAGGAGAACGTCGAGGAGTTCGACGCCGCACTGTCCGGCCGGGCCGCGCTGGAGGCGCTGCTGGACCCGATCGCCGCGGCCGTGACCGACGACGTCGGCGCGTTCCTCGCCGCGTTCGCGGCCGGCCTGCCGCCGGTGGACGCCGACCTGGTCCGCCGGCCCGACTTCGAGCAGCTGCTCGCCGAGGTGTTCAGCGAGGCGCTGCGCCCCGGCATCGACGGTTGGGCCGACGACGACCTCGCGTTCACCCGGCCGTGGGGCTTCGACCCGGCCGATGTCGCCGTCCCGGTCGGGGTGTGGCACGGCACCGACGACGTCCTGGTGCCGGTCGGCCACGCCGGCTGGCTGACCTCGGTGATCCCCGGCGCGGAGGGCCACGTCACCGTGGGCATGGGACACCTGGGCGTGCTCAACCAGCTCGACGAGGTCTACGGCTGGCTGTTGGGCTGACCCCAAAAAGTTGTCAGGGTGAGGACGGCGGAGACGCCGTCCTCACCCTGACAGGTGAAGCGAGGGGTGGACTTAGAAGTCCATGCCGCCCATGCCGCCGTCGCCGCCGCCCATGGGGGCCGCAGCCTTCTCCGGCTTGTCGGCGATGACCACCTCGGTGGTGAGGAAGAGCGCGGCGATGGAGGCCGCGTTCTGCAGCGCCGACCGGGTGACCTTCGCCGGGTCGATGATGCCCGACTTGATCATGTCGACGTACTCGCCGGTGGCCGCGTTCAGCCCGAAGCCCGGCTCGAGGTTGCGGACCTTCTCGGCCACGACCCCGCCCTCGAGGCCGGCGTTGATGGCGATCTGCTTGAGCGGGGCGTCGAGCGCGACGCGGACGATGTTCGCCCCGGTCGCCTCGTCACCGGTGAGCTCGAGCTTGTCGAACGCCTTGGCACCGGCCTGGATGAGGGCCACGCCGCCACCGGCGACGATGCCCTCCTCGACGGCCGCCTTCGCGTTGCGCACGGCGTCCTCGATGCGGTGCTTGCGCTCCTTGAGCTCGACCTCGGTCGCCGCGCCGGCCTTGATGACGGCCACGCCGCCGGCCAGCTTGGCCAGCCGCTCCTGCAGCTTCTCGCGGTCGTAGTCGGAGTCCGACTTCTCGATCTCGGCGCGGATCTGGTTGACCCGGCCGGCGATCTGCTCCGAGTCGCCAGCACCCTCGACGATCGTGGTCTCGTCCTTGGTGATGACGATCTTGCGGGCCTTGCCGAGCAGCTCGACGCCGGTGTTCTCCAGCTTCAGGCCGACCTCCTCGGAGATGACCTGGGCGCCGGTGAGGATCGCGATGTCCTGCAGCATGGCCTTGCGGCGGTCACCGAAGCCCGGGGCCTTGACGGCGGCCGAGCGGAAGGTGCCACGGATCTTGTTGACGACCAGGGTGGCCAGGGCCTCGCCCTCGACGTCCTCGGCCAGGATGACCAGCGGCTTGCCGGCCTGCATGACCTTCTCCAGGATCGGCAGCAGGTCCTTCACTGCGGAGATCTTGGAGTTGGCGATGAGCAGGTAGGCGTCCTCCATCACGGCTTCCATGCGCTCGGCGTCGGTGACGAAGTACGGCGAGATGTAGCCCTTGTCGAAGCGCATGCCCTCGGTGAGCTCGAGCTCCAGGCCGAAGGTGTTGCTCTCCTCGACGGTGATGACGCCTTCCTTGCCGACCTTGTCCATCGCCTCGGCGATCATCTCGCCGATCTGCGGGTCAGCGGCCGAGATCGAGGCGGTGGAGGCGATCTCCTCCTTGGTCTCGACCTCCTTCGACATCGCCAGCAGCTGGGCGCTCACGGCCTCGACGGCCTGCTCGATGCCCCGCTTGAGGGCCATCGGGTTGGCGCCGGCGGCCACGTTGCGCAGGCCCTCCTTGACTAGGGCCTGGGCCAGCACGGTCGCGGTGGTGGTGCCGTCACCGGCGACGTCGTCGGTCTTCTTGGCGACCTCCTTGACGAGCTCCGCGCCGATCTTCTCGTAGGGGTCCTCGAGCTCGATCTCCTTGGCGATGGACACACCATCGTTGGTGATCGTGGGGGCGCCCCACTTCTTCTCGAGCACGACGTTGCGGCCACGCGGGCCGAGGGTCACGCGGACGGCGTCCGCCAGCTGGTTCATGCCGCGCTCGAGGCCGCGGCGGGCCTCCTCGTCGAACGCGATGATCTTGGCCATGTGGTGTCCGTCCTCCTGGAACGGTTGCAGGTCAGGAGCGCGGGGACGCCAGCTCCGGAGCCGGCGAGGCTGAGCCCCGCACCGCCCGGACCTCGACCCCTCGGTCCTCGGTCTTTGTCACTCTCGTGGTCGGAGTGCCAACCCAATGATTAGCACTCGACCCCTGCGAGTGCAAGCCGTCCCGGGTCTACGGCGTCGACGGGAGCCGGTCCAGCCGCGGCAGGTCGGTCACTGCGGCGGCCCCGCGACCGACCGCGCTGGTCGCGGCCACGCTGACCCGCAGCGGCTGGTCCGAGGGCAGCCCGGTGACGACCACCGAGGTGGCGTCGGCCGCCGCCGCCACGGTGACGGCCCCCACCGTGACCAGGTAGCCGGCCACCGGGGCGCCGCTGGCCGCGGCGGGCAGCCAGCCGACCTGGACGGCGTCCAGGCCCTGCGGCAGCGCCGTGAGGCCCTCGGGCGCGGCCGGTGGCGCGAGCGGGGTCACCGGCTTGGACCAGGCGGACGCCGGGGACGAGCCGGCGGCGCTGGTGGCCACCACGGCGAAGGAGTACGCGGCCCCGTTGGTCAGGCCGGTGACCGACACCGCCCGCACGGTCGGCGCGACGACGATCTTCCGGCCGCCCGGGCTCACCACGACCAGGTGGGAGGTCACCGCCGAGTCGCGGAGGTCGAGTGGACCCAGGACACGGTGGCCCGGCGGTCCCCCGCGGTGGCGACCACCACGGGGGGCGCCAGCGGCGGCAGGGCCTTGACCGCCCGCCACGGCGTCTTGATGACCTAGACCGGCACCCCGCGGGAGAACCCGCGGGAGAAGTGGTCGTCGATGGGCTGGGCGTCCGCCTCGCGCATCCGCAGGCAGCCGTGGCTGATCGGCGAGCCGACGCCCGGCCGCTGGACCAGGTCGGCCACGTTCATCGAGCGCCGTCCGGAGTAGCGGTTGATCGGGATGTCGTGGGTGCCGATGCCGCGGCCGGGGCACAGCCGGGTGAAGTCGTTCAGCCGCCCCACCAGGGTGCAGTCCCAGCTCACCGGGAGCCGCCCTGGGTGTGGCACAGGTCGGGCTTGCGCACGTCGGGGTTGCCGGCGAACTGGATGCGCCGCGCGATCCGGTTGCTCGCGTCCACCACCTGCAGGATGTTGACGTTCTCGAACGCCTCCAGGTGGACCCGGCCGATCGGCTTGGCCCCCGTCCCCGGCACCGGGCCGCGGGCCGTTGCGGCGTCGGCGGACGGAGCCGGGCCCACGAGCAGGCCGAGGCCCAGCACGAACGCCACCGCCGCGGCCCCGCCGAGCAGGCGACGGGACCGGGCCGTCGGGCACCTCCTGGGCTATGAACTCCCCCTCTCATCGGAGGTTTCGACGGGGAGCCACAGTATTCAGGCGTGGGCCATCAGATAGTCGGCCAGACCGTCCAGGCTGCGCACCTGGGCATAGGCGGACTCCGGGATGTCGACGCCGGTCTCCTCCTTGAGCCCCTCGACCAGGTTGAGGAAGTCCATCGAGTCGAGGTCCAGCTCGGCCCGCAGGTCGGCCGCAGGGTCGACCAGGTCCAGCTCGGCCTCCGGGGCCACCTGGCCCATGACCTTGGCCACCGCGGCGACCGCGTCGTCGTGCGTCATAGCTCCTCCGGCTTCTGCAGCAGGGTCTCGATGGCGGCGAGGAACAGCCCGCCGCGGTGCCCGTCGGTGACCCGGTGGTCGGCCGCCAGGGTGGCCGTGAGCACCGGCCGGACGGTCAGCATGCCGTCCACCGCCCACGGCCGCTCGACCACCCGGCCGAACCCGACAAGGGCCACCTGCGGTGGGTAGATCACCCCGTGCACCAGCTCCACCCCCTGGTCGCCCAGGTTGGTCACGGTGATCGTGGGGTCGCTCATCTCCGAGCCGCGCAGCCGACCGGCCCGGGCCCGGGCCACCAGGTCCTTCAGCGCCGCCATCAGGTCGTCCATCGGCAGCGTGTCGGCGTCGTGGATGGCGGGCGCGACCAGCCCGCCGCCACGCAGGGCCACGGCCACGCCCAGGTGCACGTGCTCGCTGGGCTGGAAGCCGCCGTCGACGAAGAACCCGTTCACCTCGGGCACCCGGCGCACCGCGAGCGCAGTCGCCTTGAGCAGCACCGCGGCCGGCACCAGCCGGTCGGCGACCCCGCGTCCCTCGTTGCGCTCGCGCACCCAGCCCAGGGCGTGCGACAGGTCGACGGTGGCCTGCAGGTAGTAGTGCGGGATCTCCTTCTTGGACCGGGCCATCAGCGCCGCGATCGCGGCGCGCATGGCGGCCGCCTTGTCGCTGGCGGCGACCTTGTCGCTGGACGCCGGCTTCTCACCGGCCGCCAACTCCTCACCGGCCGCCGGCTTCTCGACCGGCTGCCCTGCCGCAGCGGCCTGGACGTCGGCCACCGTGACCGCGCCGTCCGGCCCGGTGCCGGTCAGCGCGGACAGGTCGATGCCCAGCTCGGCGGCCCGCGCCCGGGCCCGGGGCACCGCCCGCGCGAACGGCCGCCCGACCGGGGGCTCGGCCGAGGCAGGCGCGGCCGGGGACGGCGTTGCCGGCGCTGGGGTCGCGTGCTCGAGGTCGGCCCTGGTCACGGTCCCGCCCTGGCCGCTGGCCGGGACGGCGGCCAGGTCGATGCCGCGCTCGTGCGCCAGGTGTCGGACCAGCGGACTGGCCGCCGGCTCGACGACGTGCTCGACGACGTGCTCGGCGGCCGGCTCTGCCGCCGGCTCTGACGATGGCTCAGCCGCGGGCTCCTCCGGTGCGGCCGGTGCGGCTCCCGCCGGGGCGAGGCGCGCGAGCGGGGTGCCCACGGGCACCGTCGACCCCAACGGGACCAGCAGCTCGGCGATCACGCCGTCCTCGAAGATCTCCACCTCGATGGCCGACTTCGCCGTGTCGACGACTGCGACCACGTCGCCGCGGTGCACCGGGTCGCCGGGCTTGACCAGCCACTCGATGACGGTCCCCTCGTCCATGTCCGCGCCGAGGGAGGGCATCTTGAACTCAGCCATGGCCGTGCACCACCTCGCGGACCGCGGCCACGATCCGCTCGACCGACGGGATCGCGGCCAGCTCCAGGTGCCGGGCGTACGGGATCGGCACCTCGGCGCTGCACACCCGGGCGACCGGCACCTCGAGGTCGTAGAACGCCTCCTCGGTCACCCGCGCGGCGATCTCGCCGGCCAGCGAGCCGGACCGCCAGCCCTCGTCCACCACGACCATCCGGTGGGTGCGGCGGACCGAGGCCAGCAGCGCCGCGTCGTCCAGCGGGCGCAGCACCCGCAGGTCGATGACCTCCGCAGCGACGCCGTCGGCCGCGAGCTGGTCGGCGGCCTCGAGTGCCTTGGGCAGCGACCCGCTGTAGGTGACCACCGTGACGTCGTCCCCGGCCCGGCGGACGGCGGCCCGTTCGATGTCGACGTCCCCCGCGTCGGCGGCCAGCTCACCGCCCTCGTTGTACAGCGAGCCGTGCTCGAAGATGACGACCGGGTCGGGGTCGAGCAGCGCCGGCCAGAGCATGCCGCGCGCGTCCTCCAGCGTGGCCGGGGCGAGCACCCGCAGCCCGGGCACGTGCGCGTACCAGTTCTCCAGCGAATGCGAGTGCTGCGCGGCCAGCTGCCGCCCGGCGCCGGTGGTCATCCGGATCACCAGCGGCACGTTGAACTGCCCGCCGCTCATGTGCAGCAGCGAAGCGGCCGTGTTGACGATCTGGTCCAGCGCCAGCATCGAGAAGTTGACCGTCATGATCTCCACGATCGGCCGCATCCCGCCCAGCGCCGCACCGATGCCGGCGCCGACGAACGCGGACTCCGACAGCGGGGTGTCCCGGATCCGCTCGGGGCCGAACTCCTCGTACAGCCCCAGGCTCACCCCGAAGCCGCCGCCGTAGGGGCCGACGTCCTCGCCCATGAGGAACACCCGCTCGTCGCGGGTCATCGCGTCCCGGATCGCGGCCCGCAGCGCCTCCCGGTAGGTGGTCTTCACCTGCTGGGCCGGTGCCGGCGCGGCGGTCATGACTGCTCCCGCTCGGTGTGCACGAACCGGAGCAGCTGGTCCACCGGCTCGTCGGTCCCCGCCTCTGCGAACGCGACGGCGGCGTCGATCTCCGTGGTGATGTCCTGCTCGGCCGCCTCGATGTCGGCGTCGGTGAGCAGCCCGTCGGCGGTCAGCCGCTCGCCGAGCAGCAGGATCGGGTCGCGCTGCCGCCACTGTTCGATCTCGGCCTTCTCCCGGTAGCGGTCCGGGTCGTACATGGAGTGCGCCCGGAACCGGTAGGTGCGGGCCTCGAGGAACACCGGTCCGCCGCCGTCGCGCACCAGCTCGACGGCCCGCGCGGCCGCCTCGTTCACGGCCAGCACGTCCATGCCGTCCACCGTCCAGGCCGGCACCTCGTAGGAAGCGGCCTTGAGCGGCAGGTTGGTCTCCGACTCCGACCGCTCCAGCGCGGTGCCCATGGCGTACAGGTTGTTCTCGCACAGGAACAGCACCGGCAGCTTCCACAGCGCGGCCAGGTTCAGCGACTCGTGGAACTCGCCCTCGGCCATGGCGCCCTCGCCGAAGAAGCACACGGTGACCCGGTCGCGGCCCTGCATCCGGTCGGCCAGGGCCAGCCCCACGGCCAGCGGCAGCCCGCCGCCGACGATCCCGTTGCCGCCGTAGAACCGGTGGTCGGCGTCGAACAGGTGCATGGAGCCACCCCGGCCCCGGCTGCAGCCTTCGACCTTGCCGAACATCTCGGCCATGATCGAGTCCATCGGGACGCCGCGGACCAGCGCCTGCCCGTGCTCCCGGTAGGTGGCCACGACGGCGTCGTCGTCCCGCAGGTGCGGCAGCACCCCGACGGCGACCGCCTCCTCGCCGATGTACAGGTGCAAGAACCCGCGGATGCGGGCCGCGCTGTACAGCTGCACGCACCGCTCCTCGAAACGGCGCACCCGCAGCATCGCCCGGTACAGGGCCAGGCCGGTCTCCCGGTCCACCGCCGTCATCGTGGTCATCGGGGGCCTCCCTCGAGGGTCGACAGGTCGCCTTCCGGCAGGCCGAGCTCACGGGCCTTGAGCAGCCGGCGCATGATCTTTCCGCTGCGGGTCTTGGGCAGGTCCTGGGAGAAGCTGATCTCGCGCGGCGCCACCGCGGCGCCGAGCCGCTTGCGGGCGAAGCCGATGAGCTCCAGCCGCAGCTCGTCGGTCGGCTCGTACGGCGGCCGCAGCGCCACGAACGCCTTGACCACCTCGCCGGCCATCGGGTCGGGGACGCCGATCACGCCGGCCTCGGCGACCGCGGGGTGCTCCATGAGCGCGCTCTCCACCTCGAACGGCCCGATCAGGTGCCCGGCCGACTTGATGACGTCGTCGCCACGGCCGACGAACCAGAACCAGCCGTCGGCGTCGCGGCGGGCCAGGTCGCCGGTGAGGTACCAGGAGCCGATGAACGCCTTGCGGTAGCGGGTGTCGTCGTTGAGATAGGTGCGCATGAGCGACGGCCACGGGGCGTGCAGGGCCAGCTCTCCGTCGGCGCCCGGTTCGGTGACCATGACCGGCTCGCCGTCCGGCCCGGTGACCGGGTCGCCGTGCACGTCCCTGGCGACGATGGCGGCCTCGATGCCGGGCACCGGGCGGCCCATCGACCCGGGCCGGATCTCCGCGCTGGCGTAGTTGGCGATCATGATGGCGCCGGTCTCGGTCTGCCACCAGGTGTCGTGCACCGGCCGGCCGAACGCCTCCTGCCCCCACACGACCACCTCGGGGTTGAGCGGCTCGCCCACGCTGGCCACGTGCCGCAGCGCGGTGAGGTCGTGGCCGCGGGCGTGCTCCGTGCCGGCCTTCATGAGCATCCGCAGCGCGGTGGGCGCGGTGTACCAGACGGTGACCCGCTGCTCCTCGAGGATCCGGTACCAGCGGTCGGTGTCGTACTCCTCCTCGTCGACCACACAGGTGACCCCGCAGGTCAGCGGCGCCAGCACGCCGTAGGAGGTGCCGGTGACCCAGCCGGGGTCGGCGGTGCACCAGAACACGTCCTCGTCGTGCAGGTCGAGCACGTAGCGGGCCGTGGCGTGGTGGGCCACCACCGCGTCGTGCACGTGCACGGCGCCCTTGGGGGCGCCCGTGGTGCCGCTGGTGAAGTGCAGCAGCATCGGGTCCTCGGGGCGGGTGGCCGCCAGCGGGCGCCGCGGGTCGGCCTGGGCCAGCAGCTCCGCGAGGTCGTGCCCGCCCGGCACGTCGGCCGCCCCCGGCCCGGAGCCGACGAGCAGCACGTGCTCCAGGGCGGGCAGCTGGTCACGGACCGGGGCCACCTTGCGCCGGTAGAACGACGGCGTGGTCACCAGCACCCGGCCGCCGCCCAGGGCCAGCCGCTGCCCGACCGGCTCCGGCCCGAACGCGCTGAACAGCGGGGAGAACACCGCGCCCCGCTTGAGGGTGCCGAGCAGCGCGACGTACAGCGCCGGGACCCGGCCGAGCAGGCCGAACACGCGGTCCCCCTCGCGCACCCCGAGCCGGGCCAGCAGGTCAGCGAACCGGGTGGTCCGCTCGGCCAGCTCGGCGTAGCTGAGCTCCTCGTCGACGCCGTCCCCGCTGAGGAACCGCAGCGCGACCCGGTCCGCGTGGCCGTCGTGCAGGTGCCGGTCGACGGCCTCGTGGGCGGCGTTCAGGCCGCCGTCCGGGAGCCCGTCGAGCGCGGCCCGTTCGGCCGCCCAGCTGAAGGTCGCCCGCACCGCCTCGTAGTCGGCCAGCAGGGGAGCCAGCACGGGCTTCTCGGTCTTGTGGATGGTCTCCCAGCTCATGCCGACCTCCCGGCGTCCGTCACGCTCTGGTAGCCACACCACCACGCCGGCCGGGGGGTGTGCATGAGGCGAAAGGTCCCGCGCCGGGCCCACGGGGCAGCCCGGGACGAAGGTCCTCGCCGTGACCGGCACCAACGGGGCAGGATGGATCTCCCGGGCGGAAACCGGTCCCGGGAACGGACACCGGGAGGTGCGCGATGGGCGAGGGCACCTGGTATCTCGACCCGGAAGCTGGTCCCGTCGAGGCCGAGGACGACGAGAACTACGACGAGCAGTTCGGCCCCCGGGATCCGACCCTGCCGGAGGGCCGGCTGGTCGAGGACGACGAGGGGGCGCACGAGGACACCACCTCCGAGTCGGTCGCCCACCTGGCCCAGGGCGACACGCGGTGGCTGAGTGCGGAGGAGTCGGCGGTGCACGTGATCGACGAGACCGACCAGCTCATCGCCGAGGCGGTCGAGGACGACCACCTGCCGGAGGACCCGGACGACCGCTGACGCCGCCCAGCTCGACGGCCCGGCACCCTGGTGGGGGTGCCGGGCCGTCGATCGGGCTTGATCGGCTGGTCGCTCAGACCTTGTGGACGCCGTCCGCCTGCGGTCCGCGCTGGCCCTGCGAGACCTCGAAGTCGACCCGGTCGCCCTCCTCGAGGGACTTGTAGCCCTCCATGTCGATGGCGCTGTAGTGGACGAACACGTCCTCGCCGCCGTCGATGGCGATGAAGCCGTAGCCCTTCTCGGCGTTGAACCACTTGACTGTGCCCTGCGGCATCGTGCGCTCCTGTTGTGCTGGACCCGTTGATCCCACCGGACGGCGGATCGCGATGACCGAGGCTAGCGATCGAGCGGCCCGCTGGGAACAACCTCGGACCGATTTGCCGCCGAACGGGTCGACGCCCCGGTCCGCGCTTTGCCACCGCCGTGGCCGGGGACCGAGACTGGGGGCATGCGCCCCGACGTCGCGCGCTGGCTGGAGCTGCGCACCTCGGCAGCCGCCGACTGGCCGTTCCCCCGGCTGCTCGCGGCCAAGGGCGCATCCACGGTGAGCGTCGTGCTGCCGGCGCTGGACGAGGCGACGACGGTCGGGCCGATCGTCGAGGCGATCCGCCGCGACCTGGTCGGGGGGCCGCACCCGCTGGTCGACGAGCTCGTGGTCATGGACTCCGGCAGCACCGACCGCACCGCCGAGGTGGCCGCCGCCGCCGGGGCGCGGGTGGTGCTCCGGGGGGACGTGCTGCCGCGTCTGCCGGTGCTGCCCGGCAAGGGCGAGGTGCTGTGGCGGTCGCTGGCCGCGACGAGCGGCGACCTGGTCGTGTTCGTCGACGCCGACCTGGAGGAGTTCAGCTCGGCGTACGTGCGGGGTCTGCTCGGCCCGTTGCTCACCGAGCCTCGGGTGGCGCTGGTCAAGGCGGTCTACGAGCGGCCGCTGCGCGAGGGCGGGCTGGTGCTGCCCGGGGGCGGCCGGGTGACCGAGCTGGTCGCCCGCCCGCTGCTCAACCTGCACTGGCCCGAGCTGGCCGGGGTGGTGCAGCCGCTGGCCGGGGAGTACGCGGCCCGACGGTCGCTGCTGGAGCAGCTGCCGTTCCCCACCGGGTACGGCGTGGAGCTGGGGCTGCTGGTGGACACCTTCGACCGGCTCGGCCTGGACGCGATCGCCCAGGTCGACCTCGGGGTGCGCCACCACCGGCACCAGGACGACGCGGCGCTGGGCCGGATGGCCAGCGAGATCTGGCGGACGGCGCTGGCCCGGCTGGACCAGCAGGGCCGGCTGCGGCTGCGCGGGCCGCTGGGCCCGACGCTGGCCCAGTTCGGCCGCGACGGCGACCGGCTGGTCGTCACCACGTACGACGTCGAGCGTCCGGAGCGACCGCCCATGGTCAGCGTGCCCGAGTACGCGGCCACCCCCGTCGCATGACGCCCGGGAGGGCGCGCGAGGTCGTCAACCTGGCCACCGGGGCCACCCTGCTGGGGCTGGCCGTCGCCCGGGTCGGCGGCGCCCGGCCGGTGCCCGGCCCGGACCGGCTGCTGCTCGCCGGCGGCTACCGGCTGCGCCTCCCGGCGGCCGCGGCGTTCACCGTGGGCAACGTCGTCGTCAGCCGGCTGGCGGCCGACGAGCTGGCCGCCCGGCGCACCCTGCTCGCCCACGAGGCCCGGCACGCCACCCAGTGGGCCTGGCTGCTGGGGCTGCCGTTCCTGCCCGCATACCTGGCCGCGTCCGGGTGGTCGTGGCTGCGGGCCGGCGACCCGGCCACCGCGAACGTGTTCGAGCGGCGCGCCGGGCTGCCCGCCGGCGGCTACCCGGCACCCGGCAGCGCCCCGCCGCGGCCAACGCCTAGGGTCGGAGCATGAGTTCGGGAGCGGCGGTGGTGGTGGCCTCCAACCGGGGGCCGGTCTCGTTCCGTCTCGCGGACGACGGCACGCTGCGCAGCTCGCGCGGCGGCGGCGGGCTGATCTCGGGCCTGTCCGCCCTCGGGGACGCCGTCTGGGTGTGCGCGGCGCTGACCGAGGGCGACCGGATCGCCGTCCGCCGGTCGCAGGGCGGCCGGCTCGGGCTGGCGCCGGACGGGTCCACCCAGGTGCGGATGCTGGACATCGACCCGACCACGTTCTCCCGGGCCTACAACGCGGTGGCCAACTCGACGCTGTGGTTCGTGCACCACCTGCTCTTCGACACCCCCACCACCCCGGTGTTCGACGACCGGTTCACCCGCGAGTGGGCCGCCTACGTGGACTACAACGCCTCGTTCGCGCAGGCGCTGGCCGAGGAGGCCGCCCCCGGTGGGCGGGTCCTCGTGCAGGACTACCACCTCACGCTGGCGCCGCAGCTGCTGCGCGAGCGCCGGCCGGACCTGCGGATCCTGCACTTCTCGCACACCCCCTGGGCGCCGCCGGACTACTTCGCGCTGCTGCCCGACCCGGTGGGCCGCGCGGTCCTCGAGGGCGTGCTCGGCGGTGACGTCGCGGGCTTCCTCACCGACCGCTGGGCCGCGGCGTTCATGGACTGCTGCGAGCGGTTCCTCGGCGCCGAGGTGGACCGGCAGGCGCGCACCGTGCGCCACGCCGGGCGCACCACCCGGGTGGGGGTGTTCGCGCTCGGGGTGGACGGGCCGGGCCTTCGGGCGCGCGCGGCCCAGCCCGACGTCCAGGCCCGGCTGGCCACCCTGCGCGAGCAGCTGGGCGACCGGCGGTGCATCATCCGGGTGGACCGCACCGAGCTGAGCAAGAACATCGTGCGCGGGCTGGACGCCTACCGCGAGCTGCTGCACCGCTACCCGCAGTGGCGGGGCAAGGTCACCCACCTGGCCTTCGCCTACCCCAGCCGGCACGACCTGCCGGTGTACCGGGAGTACACCGCGGCGGTGCAGCGCACGGCGGACGCGGTCAACGACGAGTTCGGGACGCCGGACTGGCGCCCGGTGGTCCTGCACGTGGAGGACGACTACCCGCGGTCGTTGGCGGCCTACATCGTGGCCGACGTGCTGCTGGTCAACCCGCTGCGCGACGGCATGAACCTGGTGGCCAAGGAGGCCCCGGTGCTGGCCGAGCGGGGCTGCGCGGTCGTGCTGTCCCGGGAGGCCGGCGCCGCCGCGGAGCTCGGGCCGGACGCGCTGCTGGTCAACCCGTTCGACGTGATCGAGACGGCGGAGGCGCTGCACACGGCGCTGTCCATGCCCCCGGAGCAGCGGGCGGCGGCCTGCCAGCGGCTGGCCGCCACGGCCACGGTGCTGCCGCCGCTGCTGTGGCTGACGGCCCAGCTCGAGGCACTGGCGCGGTGACCGCCCAGGCCGGCTTCGTGCTGCGGGCGGTGGAGTGGGCCGCGCCGCTGGACGCCCGACGCGGCGTGGTGCGGATGGCCGACGTCACCCTGCAGGCCCTGGGACTGCGGCCGTGGGACCCGGTCCGGCTGAGCGGTGGCCGGGTCACCGGCGCGCTGGTGGCCCTGGCGCCCCCCGGCACCGACAGCCGGCTGCTGCTGTGCGACGAGCTGACCCTGCGCAACCTGCAGGTCCCGGCGGACGGCGACGTCGAGGTGCGGCGGGCCGTCGAGCAGCCCACCCGCCGGCTGGTGCTGTCCGGACCGGCCGAGGTCGCCGGCGCCGTCCCGCCCGAGCTGCTGCGGCTGGCGCTGCTAGGCAAGGTGGTGACGCGCGGCGACCAGGTCTCGCTGCTCCCGCAGGACTTCGCGCTGCCGGACGGCACCGACCGCGGCGCCGTGGACCGCGCGCGCCGGGCGATCGCGGGCGAGGTCGACGCGTGGCGGACCATCGACCTGCTGGCCATGGACGCCGACCCGGCGGAGCCGTCGATCCTCACCATCGGCACCGCCGTCGGCTGGGCCGGCGGGCGCGCCACCGACGGCAGCGCCACGCCGCTCGTCGTGCCGCCGCCGGTGGTGCCGCAGCCGACGCCTGCGTCCCAGCCGGCCGCGGTGGTCCCCGGCCTGGAGGACTCCTTCGCCGCCCTGCGCGAGCCGCTCGACCTGGCCTTCCACCACGCCGACCTGCTGGCCCGGCTGGGCACCCGGCCGCAGGTGGGCCTGCTGGTGGTCGGGCCGGCCGGCTCCGGGAAGGCCTCGGTGGTGACCGCCGCGGCCGCCGCGACCGGCGCGCAGATGGTGCGGGTCTGGGGGCCCCGGCTGGCCGGACTCGACCCGGCGGCGGCCGTCGCCGAGCTGACGTCCGCGGTCCAGGGGGTGCGGGCGAAGACGCCGGCAGTGCTGCTCGTCGAGGACGTCGACGCGCTGGCACCGGCCGACCAGAACGCCCCGGCCCCTTTGCTCGGTCCCCTGGTCGACGTCATCCGCGCGCTGGTCGCCGACGCGCGGGTGGCCGTGGTGTGCACCACCTCCCAGCCGGAGCAGGTGTCAGCGACGCTGCGCGGGCCGGGCCTGCTCGAGCGGGAGGTGCTGCTGTCGCTGCCCACCCGCGACCAGCGGCGGGCGATGCTCGGGCACCTCACCCTGGGCATGCCGCTGGACGCCGACGTGGCGCTGGACGACCTGGCCGGCCGCACCCCCGGCTTCGTGCTCGCCGACCTGGAGTCGCTGGCCAGGGAGGCCGCGCTGCGCGCCGCGCACCGCCAGCGCGACCAGCAGCCGGACGGCGTCCCCCGGGTGGCGGCGGCCGACTTCGCGGCGGCGCTGGCGGTGGTGCGGCCCACCGCCTTGGCCGGGCAGGCCCTGGACACCCCGGACCTCACCTTGGACGACGTCGGGGACCTGGCCGAGGTCAAGCAGGTGCTGACCGAGACGGTGCTCTGGCCGCTCGCCTACCCGGACACCTTCGACCGGCTCGGGGTGACCCCGCCGCACGGCGTGCTGCTGTACGGACCGCCCGGCTGCGGCAAGACCTTCCTGATCCGGGCCCTCGCCGGGACCGGGAAGGCGAACGTGCTGCCGGTCAGGGGCGCCGAGCTGCTGTCGAAGTGGGTCGGGGAGTCCGAGCGGGGGGTTCGGGAGCTGTTCCGGCGGGCCCGGCAGGCGGCACCGGCCCTGATCTTCCTCGACGAGGTGGACGCGCTGGCGCCGCCGCGGGGGCAGGGCAGCGACTCGGGCGTCAGCGATCGCGTCGTGGCGGCGCTGCTCACCGAGCTGGACGGCATCGAGACGCTGCGGGACGTGGTCGTGGTGGCGGCCACCAACCGCCCCGACCGGGTCGACCCCGCGCTGCTGCGGCCCGGGCGGCTGGACCGCCTGGTGTACGTGGCCCCGCCGGACGCGGCCGCCCGCGCGGACATCCTGCGGGCGGCCGCGCGGCGCACCCCGCTCGACCCGGCCGTGGAGCTGACGGCCGTGGCCGGGCGGACCGAGGGGTACTCCGCGGCCGACCTCACCGCGATCGTCCGGGAGGCCGCCCTGGCCGCCATGCGCGAGTCGACCGCCGCCTCGACCGTCACGGCCGCGCACGTGGAGCAGGCACTGGCCACGGTGCGCCCCTCCATCCGGCCGGAGTCGCTGGCCGCGCTGCAGGCCTTCGCGGCCGCTCAGGCGAGCGCCTGAGCCAGCGCGCTCAGCAGCTCGACCACTCCGGCCGGGCCGTCCACCACCAGGTCGGCCCGCTCGGCCACCTCCGGCGTCTCGGCCGAGGCGCTGGCCACGGTCAGCCCGGCCACCCCGCGCCCGCGCAGCCGCTCGACCACCTCGAACGCGGCCAGGTCACCCAGGTCGTCGCCGATGAACAGCACGCTGCGGGCGGCCACCTCGGTGACGTGCCGGTCCAGCGTGCGGCCCTTGTCGGCGTCGGGTGGCCGCAGCTCGAGCACCAGCCGTCCGGGCTCGAGCACCAGCCCGTGCCGGTGCGCCAGCGCCTGGAGGGCGGGCCGCAGCACCGCCAGGTCGTGCTGCGGCTGCGACGAGCCGCGCACGTGCACCGCCAGCGCCGCCCCCTTGTCCTCGATCCGGGAGCCGGGCGCGAGGGTCTCGACCAGGCCGGCCAGGAACGGCTGGACGGCGTCCAGCGCGGCCGGACGCACCGAGGCGTGCAGGGCACCTGCGGCCCATCGCTCCGCGCCGTACAGCCCGTACACGACCAGACCGGGGACGTCGCCCAGCCCGCCGACCTGCACGGCGCTGGCCGCCGGCCGGCCGCTGACCACGGCGAGGTGACCGAGCCGGTCGGCCAGGTCGACCAGCGCCGGCACCGCGCCCGGCTGCGGCCAGGCCCGGGCCGGGTCGGCCACGATCGGCGCCAGGGTGCCGTCGTAGTCGCAGCCGAGCAGCGCACCGGCCGGGTCGGCCAGCACCGCGTCGAGCCCGGCCCGGCCGGTCGCCGTCCGGGGCAGCGGCAGCAGCAGCCCCACGGCTAGCCGAACGGGTTGCTGGTGAGGACGACGGTCAGCCGGCTGGTGCTCATGCCGGCCAGCAGGGGGTCGGTGCGGGTCACCCCGAGGACCTTCGCGAGGGACTGCGCCGCCGGTTGCCTCCCGGCCGGGTAGAAGACCGTGGTGCTGGGCACCGCACCCCGGTAGTTGCCGACGGCCGGCACCACCCAGCCGGCGCTGCGCAGCCGGGCCGCCACCGTGGCCGCCAGCCCGACTGCGGCGGTCTGGTTGAGCACGACCACCGCGGGCCTGGTGGCCGCCGTGACGGTCGGTGTGGGAGTCGGCTTCGGGGTCGGGGTGGGTGCGGCGGTCCGGGTGGGCGACGGCACGGTGCTGGGGCTGGCCGGGGACGGCGTCGGCAGCGGCGTCGGGTGGACCGCGGTGGTCGACGCCCGCGGGATCGGCACCGGGGAGTGGCTGGCCGCCGCACTGTCCGAGGCGAGCGGGCGCACCCAGCCGACGATGCCGACCGTGATGGCGATCAGGGCCGCGCCGCCGACCACCGCGGGGAACACGTAGCTGCCGATCCCGCGCCGGGCGTGCGCCCGGGAACGGGGCCGGCGACGATCGGGATCCGTCGCGTTCGTCCCGGTTCCTCCCGCGTCCGCCACGACCCCGACGATAGGCCAGAACCGTCAGACGTCAGACGTCAGAGGTCGAAGCCGAGGCGGCGCGCCGAGCGCGCCTTCTGCCGGGAGGCCCGCAGCCGACGCAGCCGCTTGACCAGCATCGGGTCGAAGGCCAGCGACTCCGGGCGGTCGATCAGCGCGTTGAGCACCTGGTAGTAGCGGGTGGCGGACATGTCGAACAGGTCCCGGACCGCCTGCTCCTTGGCGCCCGCGTACTTCCACCACTGCCGCTCGAACTCCAGGATGCGCTGGTCCCGCTCGCTGAGGGCGCCGTGGTCGCTGGCGGGTGCGCCGGTGATGGCGTTCGCGGCGTCCATGGGTCTCCTCGTGGCTGCTCGAAACGGTGCGTGGATCGACGGCCGTTGTCCTGGGGGACGGGGGCGGCTCAGGCTTCCCCTCCCGGGCCGCCCCCGATCCGGCCCCATCGTAGGCACGAAACGACAACCGTGTCATTCACTTCGGCGTGTCTTCCCGGCCTAGGTTTCGGGATGGCCTGCCGCGTCGTCCACGCCCTCACCGCCGCCCTCGAACCGGACCCGCTCGACCCGGCCCAGGTGCTCGCCGGGGCCCCGCAGACCGCGGCGCGCGAGCTGCTGGACGCCGGGGCGGTCAGCATCGGGCTGTGGGAGCACACCGCGGGGTCGTCCACCGACGTGGAGGCGGACGAGGTGTTCGTGGTGCTGGCCGGCCGGGCCACGATCGAGGTCGAGGGCGGTCGGTTGCTCGACGTCGGGCCCGGGGACGTCGGCGTGCTCGAGGCGGGCGACCGCACCCGCTGGCACGTGCACGAGACGCTGCGGAAGGTCTACGTGCTGCGGGGCTGAAGCGCGAACACCTTGATGTCGCGACCGGCCCGGCTGCGGTACCCGGCGTAGCCCGGGTACAGGTCGGTCATCATCGTCCACACCCGCTCCCGCTCGTCCGGGTCGGTCACCAGCCGTGCGGCCATGGGGCGGGCCTGCCCGCGGATCTCCACCACGGCCCTGGGGGTCGCCTCGAGGTTGAGCGCCCAGGCCGGGTGGTTCGCCTGGCCGAAGTTGCTGCCGATGAGCACCAGCTCGTCGCCGAGCTGCCCGTACAGCAGGGTGACCGTGCGGGGCTGGCCGGACCGGCGGCCGGTGGTGGTGAGCAGCAGCTGCGGCAGCCCGTGGTCGCCGAGCAGCCCGTAGCGGCCCCCGGTGCGCTTGAGCACCTTGGCGTCCAGCGGGGCCAGCCGGGCCGCCGTCCAGGAGAACCAGCGGGTGGTGCCCAGCCGGCGGATGACGTCGGTGTAGGCCATTGGCGCAGTATGCCGGGCCGCCGCCCCCCTCGGACTCTCATCCGGCTCTCATCCGGGTTGGGCAGCCTCCCGCCTCATGCCCGCGACGATCTTCGGTCTGCCCACCCACGTGCTGGTGATCCATGCCGTCGTCGTGCTGCTGCCCGCCGCTGCGGTGGCCTCGGCGCTGGTCGCGGCGTGGCCGGCGATGCGGCGCCGGATCGGCGTGCTGACCCTGGTGTTCACCTTCGTGGCCACCTTGACGGTGCCCGTGGCGACCCAGTCCGGTGAGGGGCTGCAGGCGCTGCTGCCGGCCACCCCGCTCATCGACAACCACGTCCGCATGGGCCATCAGCTGATCCCGGTCGCTGCGCTGCTCGGGCTGGCCCT
>DATCDE010000130.1 GCA_036510875.1 Actinomycetes bacterium | reverse complement strand
CCAGCCCCGGGCTTGGGCACGGCGCCACCTTCACCGTCACGCTCCCCCAGGCCGGCGATCGCCCCGGCCGGTCAGTGCACGAGTAGGGCCGCGTCGTCCAGGACGCCGTCCAGCACGAGCGCGGCCACCGCGAGCGCCACCAGGAGGGCGGCCGCTCTCGCCAGGGGGAGACTGCTGACGGTGGGCACCCGGCACCGCACCGCGGCGAACAGCAACGAGCCGCGACCACGCATCCAACGGTGGACGACGGCGTAGGACAACCCAGCGAACGTGCCGACGGTCAGGACCATCCCGACGCCGGTCATCGCACCGACGAGCGCGGTCACCGAACCGGCGAAGCCGTATCCGACCAGCACGACGGTTCCTGCCCAGGTGACCCCGCCGACGACGTTCCAGGGCAGGAACGTGCGGTACGGCATCCGGCCCATCCCCGCGAGCGTGGGGACCAGCGCCCGCAGCAGCCCCACCCAGCGGCCAAGCAGCACCGCGGGGCCGCCCCGGCGTTGCAGGAACCCCTCGGCGCGTGCCCAGCGCGGCTCACCGATCCAGCGGCAGGCTGAGGTTGCCCCGACCCGCGAGCACGCCCCCGTACAGCAGAGCCGTCTCCCCCGGCAGCACCAGTCCGACGCAGGCGGCCGACTCCCCCAACGCCAGGCCCCCGACCACCAGGTAGGCCGGCCAGCCCGACAGCGACAACACGATGGTGAGCAGGTGCGCGAGCATCCCTCACCCCCGTGTCACGGCCACCGGTGGGGCGACCGTCACCGCGCCCACCTCCGTCGATCCCCCAAGGCTGGACTCAGGAAGGTAAGGGGCGGTGAGAATGGCCCCCTCCCCCCGGGGGGTGGGGGCCGGGAGGTCAGGTGGTGGCGGAGGTGATGTAGCCGGCCAGCGCCTCGCGCTCGACCTCCAGGTCGGTGATCCGCGCCTTGACGACGTCGCCGATGCTGACGATGCCCTGCAGCTGGCCGTCGACGACGACGGGGACGTGCCGGAAGCGACCGTCCGTCATGACCTGCATGAGCTCCTCCAGCCGGGTGCCCGGGTCGGCGGTGGTGACGTCGGTGGTGTGGATCTGGTCCACGGTGGCCGACAGCACGCTCGGTCCGCGGGCCGCGAGAGCCCGGACGACGTCCCGCTCGCTGACGATGCCGTCGACGGACGAGCCGTCACCCGACACGACGAGCGCGCCGACGTGGTGCTCGGCCAGCAGCGCGAGCAGGGAGTCGACCGTGGCCTGCGGCGAGATCGTGATGACCGATGAGCCCTTGCTGCGCAGGATGTCCGAGATCCGCATGACAACTCCTCCTGGGACGGCGAGGACCGACTGGTCCGCCGAAGCGTAGGGGTGCGCAGGTGCGCTCGGCTAGCCCCAAACGAGGTGCAACCCCGGCATGGCACCTTCGGTGCTTCTCCCGGATGCCCGGCGACATATCGGTGCGGAAGAGCACCGCGTCCATCTCGTACCGCGCATTCCGCAGCGCGTTCTCGATGAAGTCGAGGGTCGGTGAAGGTGCCACCGACGTCGACTCCGAGTCGGCACGTCACGCGCGTGCCCTTCGGTACGGGGGGGACGGGGAGGTGGTGGCGAACGGGTCAGATGGTTCCGGCGGTGCGGAGGGCGGCGACCTCGTCGACGGACAGCCCGAGGATGTCGCCGAACACCTGGTCGTTGTGCTCGCCGAGGTCGGGACCGGTCCAGCGGATCGAGCCAGGCGTCGCGGACAGGCGTGGGAAGACGTTCTGCATGGCGAGTGGGCCGAACGACTTGTCCGGCACCCGCACGATCGACTCGCGGGCGACGAACTGCGGGTCGCGCAGCATGTCCTCGGCCCGGTAGGTCCGCCCGGCCGGCACCCCGGCCTCGTGCAGCAGCTCCAGCAGCTGGTCGGCGTCGAACGTCGCCGTCCAACCGGAGACCAGGTCGTCGAGCTCCACCTGGTTCTCCCCCCGGGCGCCATGGGTTGCGTAGCGCGGGTCGTCCGCCAGCTCCGGCGCGTCCATGCTGGCGGCCAGCCGGCGGAACACGCTGTCCTGGTTCGCGGCGATGAGTACCGTCTGGCTGTCAGCCGTCGGGTAGACGTTGCTGGGAGCGATGTTCGGCAGGATCGGCCCGGTCCGCTGCCGCTGGTAGCCGGCGGCGTCCCACTCGGTGACCAGGGACTCCATCAGCCCGAGCACAGCCTCGTAGATGGCCGAGTCGACCACCTGGCCCGGGCCGCCGTTGCGCACATGGTGCACCGCGGCCAGTGCGCCGAGGGCGGCGAACGTCCCGGCCAACGAGTCTCCGATGGAGATCCCGGTGCGGGACGGCGCCCGGTCGGGGTCTCCGGTCACGTAGCGCAGTCCGCCCATGGCCTCGCCGATCGCCCCGTACCCGGCGCGAGGCGCGTAGGGGCCGGTCTGCCCGAACCCGGTGACCCGCACCAGCACGATCCCCGGGTTGATCGCAGCTAGCCGGTCGAACCCCAGTCCCCAGCGCTCCAGCGTGCCGGGGCGGAAGTTCTCCACGACGACATCCGACTTCGCGACCAGCTGCCGGACCAGGTCCTGACCGGCCTCGGTGCGCAGGTCGACGGTCACCGACTTCTTGTTCCTCGCCACGACGGGCCACCACAGCGACTTGCCATGCGGCTTCTCGCGACCCCACTGGCGCATCGGGTCTCCCACGCCCGGCGGCTCCACCTTGATCACCTCGGCACCGAGGTCACCGAGCAGCTGGCCGCAGAACGGCCCAGCGAGCAGCTGCCCCATCTCGAGGACTCGCAGGTCACTCAACGGCCCGATACTCATGAACCCACCTCCTGCTCGTCAGGTGGCGTGCCGTCCTCGAGCGCAGCGGACAGTACGCAGCGCGCAGCGTGAACGTGCGAGCGCATCACCGACTCGGCCCACGGGCCGTCGTGCGACCGCATGGCAGCCGCCAGCTCACGGTGGTGGCCCATGCTCCGGGCGAGCGCGGCCTCGTCGTAGCGGTGATACGTGCGGGCCACCAAGGGCACGTGCACGACCTGGCCGAGCATCGCGGCCAGCCGGGAGCTGTCTGAGGCGGCCATGATCAGCCCGTGGAACTCCGCGTTGAGCGCGGCCACCCGGTCCAGGTCCCGATGCCGGCCGGGGCGCGCCGCCATGTCCATCGCGTCGCAGAGACCGCCCAACGCGGCCAGGACCTCGTCGTCGGCCCGCTCCGCCGCCCGCCGGGCGGCGGAGCCCTCGAGTAGCGCCCTCAGCTCATAGATCTCTTCCAGGTCCTCGCGGCTCCAGTGCGCAACCCGCGCACCTCGGTTGGCCTCGATCTCCACCAGGCCCTCAGCGGCCAGGCGGTGCAGGGCCTCCCGGACGGGGGTCCGGCTGACGTGCAAGGACTCGGCCAGCTCGACCTCCCCAAGCCGCTCACCGGAGCGATACTCACCCTTGAGGATGGCCGCGCGCAGCCGCAGGTGGGCTCGCTCAGCGGCTTGCGCCATCAGGCTCCTCCCGTGGGTTTTGTATGCAAAGTAGGGAGTCCGTTGAAGTAGCACAAGCCCCTGTATGCAGATTGTTTCCACCGTTCTGCATTTTGTATGCACAAGGAGTGAGATGACGTCGGTTGAGATCGTTGAAGTGGCGCCCCGCGACGGGCTGCAGAACGAGGCGACGCTGCTGGACACCGCCGCCAAGGTGGCGTTGATCGAGCGGTTGGTCGCCGCCGGGGTCCGGCGGGTCGAGGCGGTCAGCTTCGTGCACCCGGGCCGGGTGCCGCAGATGGCCGACGCCGAGGCGGTGATGGCCGCGCTGCCGCGCCGCGACGACGTCTCCTACATCGGGTTGGTGCTCAACGAGCGCGGCCTGGACCGGGCGCTGGCCGCCGGCGTCGACGAGGTCAACTACGTGGTGATCACTACCGAGACGTTCAGCCGGCGCAACCAGGGCGTGAGCGTCGACGAGTGCGTGGCCGCGTGGCACCGCATCGGCGCCCGGGCGAAGGCGGCCGGGCTGCGCACCTCGGTGACCGTGTCGACGTCGTTCGGCTGCCCGTTCGAGGGCGAGGTGGCCCCGGAGACGGTGACCGCCCTCGTCGAGCGGGTCATGCAGACGCCGCCGGACGAGCTGGCGCTGGCCGACACGATCGGCGTCGGCGTACCGGTCCAGGTGCGCGACCTGTTCCCCCGCGTCGCCGCGATCACCGGTGGCATCCCGCTGCGGGCGCACTTCCACAACACCCGCAACACAGGCTACGCGAACGCCCTGGCTGCGTACGAGTCCGGTGCGAGCGTGCTCGACTCCAGCGCGGGTGGCATCGGCGGCTGCCCGTTCGCCCCCAACGCCACCGGCAACATTGCCACCGAGGACCTCGTCTACCTGCTGCACCGCAGCGGGGTCGACACCGGCCTCGACCTCACCGCCGTCGCGGACACCGGGACCTGGGTCGCCCAGCAGCTCGGGAAGGCCGAGGCGCCGGCGCTGCTCGGCCGGGCCGGCGGCTTCCCGGCCTGACTCAGCCGAGCAGCATCTCGGTCGCCGCGAGCACCTCCTCCAGGGTCCGCCCGGAGTGCGCCTCCGCCAAGTGCGGTCCCGGGGTGGTCAGCTGCAGCAGCACCCCCTGGTTGGACGCCGGGTGCACGAAGGCCTCGCTCCAGTAGGGGTCGTCCAGCGTGACCCCGAACACCGGCAGCCCCAGCGCCTCCACCGACGCGACGGCCGCGGCCAGGTCGGGCACGAAGAAGGTCACATGGTGCAGCCCGCCCAGGCCGCCGCTTCGAGCGAGGAAGGAGTCGAGGAACCCGGAGCCGGGCAGCGCCTCCAGCAGTTCGATCTTCGAGCCGTCCGGGTACCCCAGGGTCACCGCCCGGAAGCCCACCGTGGAGTTCACCCCGCCATAGCGGAACCGCCCCCCGAGGGTGTCGGCGTACAGCGGCAGCAGCGAACGGATCGAGGGACCGGCCACCGCGACGTGGTCGAAGACGGCCAGCACTCCGGGCAGCGGGTTGTTCACGACGCCCGACCCTAGCCGCCCGGGCAGCGGCTGGTCAGCGGCGCCAGATCAGCACCAGCGCACGGTCGTCGCCCTCACCCGTGCGCACCGCGTCGACCAGCTTGCGCGCACCCCGGCGAAAACCCTTGGGCACCAGCCGCTCGGCCTGCCCCAGCAGCGCATCGATGCCCACGCTGATGTCCAGGCCGGGACGCTCCACCAACCCGTCGGTGTACAGCAGCATGGCGTCGCCGGGCCCCAGCCGCCCCCGCTCCCCTTCGAAGACCGCGTTCGGGTCGATGCCCAGCGCCGTCCCATGGGCGTCGGTGAGCCGCCAGGTGCCCGAGCCGGCGGCGTACTGGGCCGCGGGTGGGTGGCCGGCCGAGGCCAGGTAGTACTGGCCGTCGTCCAGGTCGAGGGTGAGGTGGACGGCGGTGGCGAACCCCTCGTCCCAGCCCTGCCGGATGAGGTAGGCGTTGGCGGCGTCCAGGAACTCCTCCGGCGGCATCGCCCCGAGCAGCCCCCCAAACGCCCCGGACAGCAGCAGGGCTCGGGTACCGGCGTCCACCCCCTTGCCGGAGACGTCGACCACGACGACCTCCAGCACCCGCCCCCCCGGGGAGGCGCTGGCGACGAGGAAGTCCCCCGAGAACGACGCGCCGCCGGCCGGCCGCAGCACGACCTCGGCCTGCCAGTCGGTGGGCAGCACGGGCAGCTCGCCCTGGGCCTTCAGCCGGTCCCTCAGGTCGACCAGCATCGACTCCCCGCGCAGCCCCTGCACCCCGACTCTCGCCCGCGACCGGGCCACCACGATCACCACGACCGCGGTCACCGCGACGACGAGTACCGAACCCGGCCCCGGGAAGGTCTGGCCGAGCCGGTTGGCCTGCCACAGCATCACCCCGGCCACGACCCCGAGCAGCAGCACCAGGCTGCGCACCGAGAGCACGAAGCCGGCGACCAGCACGACCACGGCCAGAGAGGCGGGAGAGAACCAGCGGGCCGACTCCGTCGAGAGCCAGCCGACGCCGAGCGCGGCAGCGACCAGCAGCAGCAGCGCGAACCCGTCGGTACGCAGGAAGCCGCGGCGCAGGCGGTTCCACCCCCGCCGCAGCCCGCGGGCGGCGCGGAAGGGCAGAGAGGGAGGGCTGCCAGCGGACATTAGAGGCAGACCCTACTCGGCAGCGATTCGCACGGAGGAGCATTGCGGGCACCACTCACCCATTTGGACCGGGCCGGAAACCCCCTGGGCGGCGCCGGGCCCGCTGGGGTAGGAAGGCCCCATGCACGTCGAGATCGTCGGGGTTCGCGACACCGACTGGCCGGTGTTCCGCCGCCTGGACGAGCTGGCCTTCGGGTACACCTGGCCGGAGCCGTCGGAGGAGCCGCGCGAGCCGCTGGAGCAGGACCGCTCGATCGTGGCCCGCGTCGGCGGGGAGCCGGTCGGCATCGCGTCGATCTACACCCTGAGCCTGGCGGTGCCCGGGGGCGCGGCCGTCGCCACCGCCGGGGTCACCTGGGTCGGGGTGCTGCCCACGCACCGCCGGCAGGGGGTGCTCACCGCGATGATGCGCCACCAGCTGGACGGCCTGCACGGCGGAGCCGAGCCGGTCGCCGCCCTGTGGGCCTCCGAGTCCGGGATCTACGGCCGGTTCGGCTTCGGCGCGGCCACCCGCAAGCTCAGCGTCACCGTGAGCAAGCGGGGCGCGCAGCTGCGCCGGCAGCGTGACCCGAGCGTCTCGCTGCGCCTGGTGCCGCCGGCGGACGCCTTCGACGCCGTCCGTTCGGTCGAGTCCATCGTCCGGGGCCGGCGGCCGGGGATGCCGCTGCGCGACGACGGCTGGTTGCGACGACTGGTCCACGACCCGCCCGGCGAGCGCGGGGGCGCGTCCGAGCTGCGGGCCGTGGTGGCCACGGTCGACCACGCACCGCGGGGCTACGCCTTGTTCCGCACCAAGCCGGACTGGTCCAAGAACTATGCGGCGGGCACCGTCGACGTACGCGAGGTGCTGGCCGCCGATCCGGCCGCGCATGCCGAGATCTGGCGGTTCCTGCTCTCGGTCGACCTCATGGACACGGTGGACGCCTGGAACCTCCCGGTCGACGACCCGCTGCTGGACCTGCTCGTCGACCCGCGCCGTGCGAACCCGGAGCTCAGCGAGAGCCTGTATGTGCGCCTCGTCGACCTGCCGACGGCGCTGGCGTCCCGGACGTACTCGGCACCGGCCGACGTGGTGCTGGAGGTCACGGACGGCTTCGGGCCGTGGAACAGCGGCCGCTGGCGGTTGTCGGCCGGGCTCGACGGCGCGGTGTGCTCGCCTACCTCGGACCCGGTCGACCTGGCCCTGGACGCCCGCGAGCTCGGGGCGGCCTACCTCGGCGGCGTGGCGCTAGCCGGGCTCGCCGAGTCCGGGCTGGTGGTGGAGCATCGACCGGGCGCCCTGGCCGTCGCGTCGGCGGCCTTCCGGCACGACCCCGCCCCGTACTGCCCCTTCGTCTTCTGACGCCGCCCGGTCACCGCATGCGCCTCGTGGTGTGACCGGCCTCAGCCGAAGGCCGGGCTCGCGGTGCGGCTGCGCTTGAGCTCGAAGAACCCGTCGGGTGTCGGCCACCAGCCGGACGCCGTCCCACAGCCGTCCGGCGGCCTCACCTCGCGGGGTCGGCGTGACCACAGGCCCCCGCCCGCTCGACCTGGATCACCGGGGTGCCGAGGTCCGTGCCGACCGGGTCCATGCCGGCCTGGTGGCTGCGCCGCAGCTCGGCGTCGAAGTCCGTCGAGGTCATCGCCGCGGCGAGCTCGGCCGGCAGCCCCACCTCGGCCAGCGACTCGGCCACCACCGCCGCCAGGTCGGTCCGTCCCTGCGGGTGCAGCCGGGTCCCTATCGCGGTGTACAGCGGGAGGACGACGTCGTCCCCATGGCCCAGCTGGGCGGCGGTCACGACGCGCACCGGCCCCCAGGCCCGCCGCAGGAACTGCTCGTACTCCGGGCTCACCTCGCGGCCCTCGTTGAGCACCGCCAGCGACATCACGTGCCAGCGCGCCCTGACCGGCCGGACCGCCCCCACCTCGAGCATCTAACGGGAGGTGACCCAGGCCCAGGGGCACAAGGGGTCGAACCAGAAGTCTGCGGTGACGCGCTCGGGCACAGTGACCTCCGATCGGGGGTGCAACGGCGGATCTTTCACCTTCAACGACCGCGGCCAGGAAAGTCTCCATTCCACGATCCACCCGCCGGTCGGCTAGCGTGACGACGACCATTTCCAAGCCGCCTGAACCGAGGGGAAGCACAGCGCCGTGGCTGCCAACAACCTGACCCGCGCCGAGGCGCTTGAGCGCGCCCGCCTGCTGGACGTCCAGCGGTACGACGTCACTTTGGACGTCACCCAGGGCGCGGAGACGTTCCGCTCCACCACGACGGTCCGGTTCCGCTGCGCTGAGCCCGGAGCCTCGACGTTCGTTGAGCTGATCGCGCACACGGTGCACTCGGCGACCCTCGACGGGGTGGCCATCGACGCCTCGGCCGCCACCACGAGCGGCCGGGTCGAGCTGGTCGGGCTGGCTGATGACAACGTCCTCGAGATCGACGCCGACCTGCCCTACTCGCACACCGGTGAGGGCCTGCACCGGTTCGTCGACCCAGTGGACGACGAGGTGTACCTCTACACCCAGTTCGAGCCGGCCGACGCCAAGCGCTTGTACACCTGCTTCGACCAGCCCGACCTCAAGGCCGCCCACGCGTTCACGGTGACCGCACCCGACCACTGGCAGGTCGTCTCCAACGAGCAGGTCACCGCCACCCGGCCGGCCGCCGAGGGCACCGTCACCGTGGAGTTCGCCGCCACGCCCCGGCTGTCGACCTACATCAGCGCGCTGGTCGCCGGTCCGTACCACGTCGTCCGGGACAGCTACGACCGCGCCGACGGGTCGAGCATCCCGCTGGGCGTGTACTGCCGGGCGTCGCTGGGCCAGTACCTCGACCACGACGAGATCCTGGAGATCAGCAAGCAGGGCTTCACGTTCTTCGAGGACCGGTTCGGCCGCCCCTACCCGTTCAGCAAGTACGACCAGCTGTTCGTCCCGGAGTTCAACGCCGGGGCCATGGAGAACGCCGGCTGCGTCACGTTCCTCGAGGACTACGTCTTCCGCAGCAAGGTCACCCAGGCCGCTCGGGACGCCAGGGCCAACACGGTCCTGCACGAGATGGCCCACATGTGGTTCGGCGACCTCGTCACCATGCGGTGGTGGGACGACCTGTGGCTGAACGAGTCGTTCGCCGAGTTCATGGCCTACCACGCCGCGGCGAACGCGACCCGCTTCACCGAGGCCTGGACCGGATTCGCCACCGGGCGCAAGGCCTGGGGCTACCGCCAGGACCAGCTGCCCTCCACCCACCCGATCGCCGCCGACGCCCCTGACCTGGACACGGCCAAGCTGAACTTCGACGGCATCAGCTACGCCAAGGGCGCCGCGGTGCTCAAGCAGCTGGTCGCCTGGGTCGGCCTCGAGGAGTTCATGGCCGGGGTCCGGGCCTACTTCAGCAAGCACGCGTGGGGCAACACCCAGCTCGTCGACCTGCTCGCCGAGCTGGAGGTGACCTCCGGTCGGGACCTCACCCAGTGGAGCCGGGAGTGGCTGTCGACGGCGGGCTGCGACACGATGCGCCCGCAGTTCGAGCTGGCCGAGGACGGCACCTTCAGCTCGTTCCGGGTGCTGCAGGAGGCGCCGGTCGACCACCCGGCGCTGCGCTCGCACCGGATCGCCGTCGGCCTCTACGACCACACCGCCCAGGGCCTCACCCTGCGGGAGCGGCTGGAGATCGACGTCGTGGGCGCCGAGACCACGGTGCCCAAGCTGGTCGGCATCCGCCAGCCGGACCTGCTGCTGCTCAACGACCAGGACCTCACCTTCGCCAAGATCCGGCTCGACGACCGCTCCCTGGCCACGCTCACCGAGTCGCTGGGCGACCTGGACTCGTCGTTGGCCAGGGCGCTGTGCTGGTCGGCCGCGTGGGACATGACCCGCGACGCCGAGATGCGCCCGAGGGACTTCGTCACCCTGGCGGCGAACGCGGCCGGGCGCGAGACCGACATCATCACGGTGCAGACGGTGCTGCGGCAGGCTGCCTCCACGCTCGAGATGTACGTGGACCCCGGCCACCGGGCCGCGGCGAAGGTGGCCTTCGCCGCTCGCGTGCAGGAGCTGCTCATGACCGCCGCGGCGGGCAGCGACCACCAGCTGGCCCTGGTCCGCGCGTTCGCCTCAGTGGCGACCACGCCCGAGCAGCTGACCGTCGTCGCCGCCGTGCTCGACGGGACCCAGGAGGTGCCCGGCCTCGTCGTCGACACCGACCTGCGCTGGTCGCTGCTGCGCCGGCTGGTGGCGACCGGCATCCGGGGTGACGACGCCATCGACGCCGAGCTGGGCCGGGACCGCACCGCGTCCGGCGAGCGCCAGGCCGCGGCCGTGCGGGCCGCCCGACCGACGCCCGAGGCCAAGGCGGCGGCCTGGGCCGCCGTGGTCGACTCCGAAGCCCTGCCGAACGCGCTGCAGACCTCGACCATCGCCGGCTTCATGGAGCCCGACCACCGCGAGCTGGTGCGGCCGTTCGTCGACCGCTACTTCGACTCGGTGGGCCGCGTCTGGGCCGAGCGCACCACCGAGATGGCGGCGAACATCGTCATTGGGCTCTACCCGGCGATCCTCGTCGAGCAGACGCTGGTGGACCGCACCAGCGATTACCTCGCGCGGCAGGAGCCGCCAGCCCCGCTGGCCCGGCTGCTGGCCGAAGGCAGCGACGGCGTAGCGCGCGCGCTGCGCTGCCAAGACCGCGACCGGACCGGCTGAGCCGGGTCCGCCGCGGTCGGGCTCGCTCGGGGCTAGCTCTGCTCGACGTGCAGGACCCTCGGTGAGCGCGCGTGCTCACCGAGGGTGCGCAGCCCGCTGACGATCCCGCCGGCCAGGTCCCCGGCCGCGAACTGGGTGGTCATGGCCAGCGCCCCGAGCCCGCACGCGTAGTCGTCGAGCAGCCGCTTGGCGAGCGTGCCGGTGACGATCTCCAGGGCGCGGGCAGCCGGGTCGACGGCGATCAGGACCGCGCGCGGCGCGTCGTCGCCAAGGCCGGCCAACAGCGCCTCGGCCCGGACCCGCGCATCCCCCTCGAGGGCGCCGACAAAGACCGAGAAGCGCAGGTCGGTCTGCTGCATGGCCTGCCGGATGGCGCGGTCGATCGACTCGCGCTGCCTGGGCGTGAACGCCTCACCAGCGGGCACGAGCGCCACCCACTCCCTCGATCGGGGCGGATTCCAGCTCCGCCGTCGTCTCCTGCTGCTCGTCGGTCGAGCCCGACTCGACCGAGCCGGGACCGTTGAACCACTCGGGGGCGGCCCACCAGCTCAGGCCGGGGCGGTACCGCTCGCCACTCGGCCGGTTCGTGGCGTACACGAGCAACCAGATCACCACGATGACCAGGACCGGGATGCCGATCAGCAGGCCGAGAGTCTCGACGGTGGTCAGCCCGTTGCTGCGGGGCGGACCGTCGTCCGGGCTGCCGCTCGCCAGTGCGGTCCCGGCGAGCACCACGGAAAGGGGCAGCGACGCCGCCAGGGCGCCGACACGCGGTGCGTTCCTCACGCCCGGCAGCGTACCGGCTGACCGCCCCCGCACCCGGTGCCAGGGTCAGCCCGAGGCGACCGCCCGGGCCAGGGACCGCACCCTCGGTGAGGTCACCAACTGCTCGAGCAGCAGCGGCGCGCCGTCCGGGCCGCACAGCGGCAGTCGCCAGTTGGGGTACTCGTCGTCGGTGCCCGGCTGGTTCTGCGCCCGCAGGTCGCCCACCGCGTCGGCGAGGGCGACCCCGACCAGCTGGGCCGGCGTCCTGGCCACGAACCGGTGCAGCGCCTCGACGGTCTCGCGCACGTCGGCCCCCGGGCGCAGCAGACCCAGCTCGCCGAGCAGCGCCAACAACGACTCCTGCTCGGCGGCGTCGCGCGCCGCCACCTCCTCGACCGGCCGGGTCAGCAGCCCCAGCTCGGAGCGCAGCCGGACGTGCTCTCCGGCCAGGTACCCGGCCGTCGGCGGCAGGTCGTGCGTGGTCACCGTGGCCAGGCACAGCGACCGCCACCGTTCCGGTCGGATCGGCACGTCGTGGTCCCAGTCCCGCTCGAACCACAGCACCGAGGTCCCGGCGATCCCGCGGTCTCGCAGATAGTCGCGCACCCACGGCTCGACCGTGCCGAGGTCCTCGCCGACGACGAACGCGCCGGCCCGGTATGCCTCCAGCGCCAGGATCCCGACCATCGCCTCGTGGTCGTACCGCACGTAGGTCCCGGCGGACGGCGGCAGCCCGGCGGGCACCCACCACAGCCGGAACAGCCCCAGCACATGGTCCACCCGCAGCCCGCCGGCGTGCCGCAGCACGGTGCGCAACATGTCGCGGTACGGCCGGTAGCCCACCTCGGCCAGCCGATCCGGCCGCCACGGCGGCTGCGACCAGTCCTGGCCCTGCTGGTTGAACGCGTCCGCGGGCGCGCCCACCGTGATGCCCTCGGCGAGCACGTCCCGCAGCGCCCACGCGTCCGCACCATGCGGGTGCACGCCGACGGCCAGGTCGTGCACGATCCCGGACCGCATGCCGGCCGCGCGCGCCGCCCGCTGGGCCCCGGCCAGCTGCTCGTCGAGCAGCCACTGCAGCCAGCAGTGGAAGTCGACGCGGTCGGCCAGCCGTCGCCGCACGTCCGCAGCGGCGGAGCCGCGCGGGTCGTGCAGCTCGGGTGGCCAGGTCGTCCAGTCCACGCCGTGCTCCTCGACGAGCACCGACCAGGTGGCGAAGTCGAGCAGCCCCTGTCCCTCCCGCTCCAGGAACGCCCGGTAGGCCACCTCCCGCCCCGGCGAGTGCGGCACCCGGTGCACCAGCTCGAGGGCCAGCCGCTTGGCCGTCCAGGACGCGTCCCGGTCGAGCTGCGCCGCCGAGGAGTTGGCCGCCCGCACCGGAGCCGCCAGCTCGTCGGCGGTGGCCCGGGCGGTGGGCTCGAGGTAGCCGAACTCGGGCACCGCCTCGACCCGCAGGTAGAGCGGGTTGCCGAACCGTCGGGAGACCGGCAGGTACGGCGAGGGCTCCATGGGCGCGATCGGCGCGGCCGCGTGCAGCGGGTTGACCAGGACGAAGTCCGCGCCGAGCTCATGGCCGCTCCAGGCGGCCAGGTCACCCAGGTCGGCGAGGTCACCGATCCCCCACGACCGGGTCGACCGCAGGCTGTACAGCTGGACGGCGAACCCCCAGGCCCGGCGGTCGCGCAGGGCCGGCGGCAGCCCCAGCACCGCGGGGGTCACCACCAGCGGGGTGCTGGCCCGCAGCTCGCCGGACCGGGCATGCAGGGAGTGCCAGCCCAAGGGCAGGTCGGACGGGACCGCGAACGTCGCCTCACCGACCGCCGTCCCGTCCACCACGGCGGGCGGCACCCAGTGGTCCTGCTGGACGACGTCGGTGCGGACCGCGCCGTCCTCGAGCTCGACCCACACCTTCACGTCCGCGCCGTCCGCGACGTGCACCCAGAACCACGGGGCGGTGCCGGACCGGACCACGACGCAGGACGGCAGCATCCGCCGCCACAGCCGGGCCCGGTGCTCGGCCAGTGCGGTCGCGGCCCGCTCCGGGGTGGAGCCGTCCACGCCCAGCCCGGCCAGCACCGCGACGACGGTCGCCCGGCCGACCTCGACCCGCTGACCCTGCCAGTCCCAGTACTCGCCGGCCACCCCGAGCGCGGCCGCGAGCTCGCGAAGCGCCGGGTCTACGGCCGCCTGGTCGCTCACCAGCAGGCCGGGGTGCGCTGCCGCCACGGGCGGGCCGCCTCCAGCTGCGCGGCCAGCGCGATGAGCGTCGCCTCGCCGCCCTGCCGGCCGACCAGCTGGACGCCGATCGGCAGGCTGTCCTCGGTCCAGTGCAGGGGCAGCGTGATGGCCGGCTGCCCGGTGAGGTTGTAGGGCGCCGTGAACGGGGTGAACCGCTTCTGCGCCTCGAAGTCGGCCGCCGGGTCGTCGTCGTCGCGCAGGCCGCCGACGAGGGCCGGCGGCCGCGCCAGGGTGGGCGTGAGCACCGCGTCGAACCCGACGGTGGCCGCCATCGCGGCCCGGGCCGCGAGCCGGATCATGGACACCGCGCCGGCGAGGGTGATCGCGTCGAAGCCGGCGCCGCGACCGCGCAGCCAGCGGGTCAGCGGGAGCAGCAGCGGCTCCTGTTCCGGCGCGACCGGCGTGAGCAGCGCCAGCACCGACCACAGCACCTCGAACTGGGGCACCAGCTCGGGCCCGAACGGTGGGGCGACGTCGACCACCTCGTGCCCGAGCCCCGCGAGCAGCTCGCTGGCCCCGTCGTAGGCGGCCACACAGTCCGGGTGCACGTCGGTGTCGACGATCACCGGCGTATGGTAGCGGCCGATGCGCAGCCGCCCCGGCTCCCGACCCGCGTGGCCCAGGAAGGTCTCACCCGGCGGCAGCGGCGGCGCCACGTAGGGGTCACCCGGGAACGGCACGGCCATGACGTCCAGCAATGCGGCCGCATCGGCCACGGTCCGGGCCAGTGGGCCGCACACGGCCAAGTCGCCCACCGCATCGCGCAGCGGGCCGTTGCTGACCCGCCCACGGCTGGTCTTGATCCCGACCAGCCCGCTCACGCTGGCCGGGATCCGGATCGAGCCGCCCCCGTCGCTGCCCTGCGCCGCCGGGGCCAGCCCGCCGGCGACCGCGGCCGCCGCCCCACCGCTGGAGCCGCCGGCCGAACGAGTCAGGTCCCACGGCGTGCGGGCCGGCGGCGCCACCTCGCTCTCGGTGTAGCAGGGCAGCCCGAACTCGGGGGTGTTGGTCTTGCCGGTGAAGACCAGGCCGCCGGCCCGCATCGCCTGCACCACGTTGTCGTCGCCGAGCGGGGTGAGGTCGTAGGAGCGCGAGCCCAGCGTGCACCGGACGCCGGCCACGAAGTGCAGGTCCTTCACCGGCACCGGGACGCCGTGCAGCACGGGCAGCCGCTGCGGGTCGTCGGCGTTCAGCACCGCCCGCTCGGCGGCCCTGGCCTGCTCGAGCGCCAGCTCGGGGGTGACCGTGATGAAGGCGCCCAGCTGGGCGTCCAGCCGCTCGGTCCGGCGCAGGTAGTGCTCGGCCAGCTCCACCGGGGACACCTCCCGGCGGCGGATCACGGCGGCCTGCTCAAGCGCGGTCAGATCGTGCAGCTCGCTCACGTCATCTCCCTGGAGTCGACCGGGTCGCGCTCGAAGCGGTACCCGTATCCGCGCATGGTCGTGATGCAGCCGTCGCTGGCCCCAGCCGCGGACAGCTTGCGGCGCAACGAGGAGACGTGCATGTCGAGGGTCTTCGTGGACCCGTACCAGTGGGCGTCCCACACCGTGCTCATCAGCTCGTCACGGCTCACCGCGTCCCCCGCCCGGGACATCAGCGCGGCCAGCAGGTCGAACTCGCGGGGGCGCAAGGTGACCTCCACGTCGCCGACGTAGCAGCGCCGGGCGCTCGGATCGCACTCGACCCCGCCCGCGGACAGCGGGGTGGCCCGCTCGTCGACGCTCCCCCGGCGCAGGTGCGCCCGGACCCTGGCCAGCAGCTCGGCCAGCCGGAACGGCTTGGTCACGTAGTCGTCGGCCCCGGCGTCCAGGCCGACGACGATGTCGACCTCGGTCGAGCGCGCGGTGAGCATGACGATCACCGTGAGGGGGATCCGCTCCCGCAGCCGGCGGGCCAACTCCACGCCGTCCAGGTCGGGCAGCCCGAGGTCGAGCAGCACCAGGTCGGGGGACGGGTCCTCGTCCGCGGCGGCCAGCGCACCCGCGGCCGTGCCGGCGACCCGGGTGGCGTAGCCCTGCCCCTGGAGTGCCCTGGACAACGGCCCGCTGATCCCCTCATCGTCCTCGACCACGAGGATCACCGGGTTGGTCACGGTGCCGATGCTAGGCACTGTCGTCCGCGACGGGGGCGGCGGCCATCAACACGGTGAACGTCGTGCCGTCCGCACGACGCTGGACGGCGAGCCGCGCGCCGTCCGCCTCGATCAGGGAGCGGGCCAGCGCCAGGCCGATGCCGCTGCCGCTGGCCTGCGGCGAGCGGCGGGCGAACAGCCGTTCGAGATCGCCGTCGGGCAGCCGCCCCTGGTCGCACACCTCCACGGCCACCCCGGTGCCGGCGGTGCGGGCCGCGACGCGTACGGTGCCCGCCCCGTGCCGGCACGCGTTGTCGACGAGCACCTCGAGCACCTGCCGCAGCGCCGGCTCGGGGAAGTCGACCTCGGGCAGCCCAGGGGGCACCTGCACCTCCAGCCGCCGTCCGGCCGACTCGCAGTTCGGGCGGTGCAGGGCCACGAGCTGGTGGACCACGGCGGCCACCGGAGCCGGCTGCCCCTCGCCGGGCAGGTCACGGGCCAGGGTGAGCAGGTCGTCGACGGTCTGCTCGAGCCGGTCCACCTGGACGAGCGCCTCGTCGACCACGCCCGCGACGTCGGCGTCCTGGTCGACCGCGCCGGACTCCAGCGTCAGCCGCAGCGCGGTCAGCGGCGTCCGCAGCTGGTGAGAGGCGTCCGCCGAGAAGGCCCGCTCCCGCCGGAACAACTCGCCCAGGCGGCGGCCCGAGTCCTCCAGCACCCCGCCCACGACGTCGACCTCGTGGATCCCGGACGGTGGCACCCGCAGGCCGAACCCGCCCTGCCCGAGGGTGGCCGCGCTGTCGGCAAGCCGCTCCAGCGGGGCGGCCAGTCGCCGGGCCAGCCGGTCGGCCACCCACCAGGCCACCCCCAGCACCAGCAGCACCAGCAGACCCATGAGCGCCCAGGCGCGCAGCACCCGGCCGGTCACGGTGGACCAGGGCAGCGCCGCCCGGACCACCACGGCGGGCTGCCCGTCGGCCCGAACCGGCAGGAAGGAGGCCAGCTCGGCGCCCTCCCGGCCGGTTGTCGCGACGCCGGACGCGACGGCCGCGGCCGCCTGCCGGCTGACCTCCGGGCCGGTGCCGGACACCCGGCGTCCGGTGGGGTCGTACACCCCGAGCGACTCGGCGCGGTCGTCCGGCTGCCGGATCCGGTCCGGCTGCGTCAGCTGTTCGTCCGGCACCAGGGCCACGATCCGCCCGGCCTCCCGCTGCAGCGCGGTCGCGGCCTCCTCGGTGTAGACGGTGCGGATCGCCAGCGCGAGCGGCAACGCGAACAGCACGAGCGCGCCGGCGGTGGCCCCGAGGATGGCCAGCCGCAGTCGGCTCCGGACCGGCCGCGGCGGGGGGAAGTCGGCCGACTCGCCCTCGGGGCCGTCGACTTCGTCGTCGGGGGCCGGACCGTCGGGACCGGCGAGACCGGTCGGCGGCACGGTCAAGGGCGGGCGCGGCCTCGACCGCGCCGCCAGATCACCAGTCGGTCGATGAGGACGCCGAGCAGCACCATGGCCAGCAGCACCCAGATGAGTGGCACGCTCACGGTCCAGAAGAACAGCTGCACCCGGGTGGTCTCGCTGTTCTCCACCACGAACCAGATGCCCAGCACGGCCAGCACGCCCCCGACACCGGCGCGTAGCCGCCAGTCCTGGCGCCAGCTCGCGGAGATGGACCGTCCCGACGGCGGCCGCTCTGCCATCCCACACCTCCCGGCCCTCTGGCGCTGCGTGCGGCCAGCGTAGAGGAGCCGCTCAGCCGGCAGCCGCCGTACCCGCGGCACCTCCGGCGGCCAGCTCGCCGTGCGGGTGGACATGGACCGGGCCTAGGTACCGCTCCCAGACGTCCTGCCCGGACGACAGCCCGACGAGCAGCGCGATGGTGGCCGGTGGCTGCGCAGGGACGAACGGCAGCCGCCAGCCCAGCTCGGCCAGCAGGTGGCTGCCCTTCTTGTGGTTGCACCGGCTGCAGGCCGCCACCACGTTGGCCCACTCGTGGCCACCGCCGCGCGAGCGGGGGACGACGTGGTCCACCGAGTTCGCCCGCTGCCCGCAGTAGGCGCAGCGGTGCCGGTCCCGCTCCAGGATCGCGCGCCGGGACAGCGGCACCGAGTGCCGGTAGGGCAACCGCACGAAGTGGCTGAGTCGGACCACCGTGGGGGCCGGCACCTGCAGCCGCTCCGAGCGGACCAGCCGGCCGGACGACTCCACGATGGTGGCCTTCTCGGCCAGCACGAGCACGATGGCGCGGCGCAGGGGCACGACGGCGAGCGGCTCGTAGGTGGCGTTGAGCACCAGGGTCATGCCCACGGCTGCCTCCCTCCGCCGCGCGAAGGCCGTCAACGGCACTGGCGGCGCCGGTGCCTCGCCTCCAGTCTGGGTTCCAGACACGCGCCGCGCCAGCATGATTCGCCGCAGGGCGCCCGTAGGGTGGAGCCGCCATGAGACGAGACGACTACCCCCAGACCCAGCGACTCGACCTGGTCGAGGAGCTGCACGGACGGCCCGTGGCCGACCCCTACCGGGCCCTCGAGGACGCCGCCGACGCCGCGACCGAGGCCTGGTCGCAGGCCCAGGACGCCCTGTTCGAACGGCAGCGCGCCCACTGGCCCGGCCGGGACCGGCTGCGCACCCGGGTGCAGCAGCTGCTGGCCGCCGGCGTCATCACGGCGCCGGTCTGGCGCGGCGAGCGGCAGTTCCTCATGCGCCGGACCGCCGAGCAGGAGCATGCCGTCCTGCTGACCATCGACCCGGACGGCACCGAGCGCACCCTCATCGACCCGATGGCCATCGACCCGTCGGGGCTGACCACGCTGGACGCGTGGCAGCCGTCCAAGGAGGGTGACCGGCTCGCCTACCAGCTGTCGGAGGGCGGCACCGAGGAGTCCGTCGTCCGGGTGGTCGACGTGGTCGATGGAACGCTGCTGGACGGGCCGATCGACCGGGCCCGCTACTCCCCCATCGCCTGGCTGCCGGGCGGCGCGGCGTACTACTACGTCCGCCGACTGCCACCGGAGGAGGTGCCGGCCGGCGAGGAGCAGTTCCACCGCCGGGTGTACCTACACCGGGTGAGCAGCGACCCGGCCGACGATGTCCTGGTCTTCGGGGAGGGCCGCAAGGCCACCGAGTATTACGGGGTCTCGGTCTCCATGGACGGCCGCTGGCTCCAGGTCTCGGCGGCGGAGGGCACCGCCCCCCGCAACGACCTGTGGCTCGCCGACCTCGAGGCGTCGCCGCTCGAGGCAGCCCTGCTGGTGCCCGTGCAGGTGGGGGTCGACGCCCAGACCGGCCTACACGTGGGCCGCGACGGCCGGCTGTACGTGTTCACCGACCTCGACGCGACGCGCAGCCGGCTGGCCGTGACCACGCCCGACCAGCCCACCGCCGAGCACTGGGTCGACCTGCTTCCGGAGGACCCGGTCGCGGTGCTCGACGGCTTCGCGATCCTGGACGGCGATGAGCTGGCCGACCCGGTGCTGCTCGCATCGTGGACCCGGCACGCGGTCAGCGAGGTGACCGTGCACCGGCTGGCCGACGGCCGGTGCACCGGCGAGGTGCCGCTGCCGGGGCTCGGCTCGATCAGCGGGATCGTGGAGCGCCCCGAGGGCGGCCACGAGGCCTGGTTCGGCTACACCGACCACACCACGCCGTCGACCGTGCAGCACTACGACGCGAGCACCGGCGAGACCACCCTGTGGGCCACCGCGCCGGGCGCCGTCGAGGTGCCCAACGTGCGCACCGAGCAGGTCACCTACACCTCGACCGACGGCACGCCGGTGCGGATGTTCGTCATGTCCCGCGACGGCGTCGCGGCCGGGCCGCGCCCGACGATCCTGTACGGGTACGGCGGGTTCGGGGTGCCGCTCACGCCGGCCTACGCCGCGACCATCCTCAGCTGGGTCGAGGCGGGGGGCGTCTACGCCATCGCGAACCTGCGCGGCGGGTCCGAGGAGGGTGAGTCCTGGCACCGGGCCGGCATGCTCGGCCACAAGCAGAACGTCTTCGACGACTTCCACGCGGCTGCCGAGTACCTGGTGGCGCAGGGCTGGACGACGCCGCAGCAGCTGGGCATCTCGGGCGGCTCGAACGGCGGGCTGCTCGTCGGCGCCGCCCTGACCCAGCGCCCGGACCTGTACGCCGCGGTGGTGTGCTCGGCGCCACTGCTCGACATGGCGCGGTACGAGAAGTTCGGGCTCGGTGCCACCTGGAACGTCGAGTACGGCAGCGCGGAGGACCCGGAGCAGCTGGGCTGGCTGCTGTCCTACTCGCCATACCACCAGGTGCGCGAGGGCGTCGCCTACCCCGCCGTCCTGTTCACCGTGTTCGACGGCGACACCCGGGTCGACCCGCTGCACGCGCGCAAGATGTGCGCCGCCCTGCAGCACGCGACGACGTCCGACGCGCCCGTGCTGATGCGCCGGGAGAAGAACGTCGGCCACGGGGCCCGGGCGGTGAGCCGCGCGGTCGACCTGACCGTCGACACACTGGCCTTCCTGGCCGATCAGACCGGCCTGTCCCTCGACTGACCAGGAGGAAGCTGTGCCCGGCATCGTGCCCGCCTTTCTGCTCGCCGGCGGCAGCTGCGCCGAGGGGGACGGGACCTTCTGCGGCTGGGTGCACCAGGTCACCGGGCAGGAATGGGTCGGTCTAGCCGCCGCCTGGCTGCTGGCCACGCCGCTGACCATCCTGGCCATCCTGCTGCTGGCCTTCCTGGCCCGGCACCTGGTGCACCGGGTGATCGACCGGACGGTCGCCCATGCGATCAAGGGGGAGAGTGCGCTGCTGCGCGGCCGCACCGCCGCGGTGTTCGAGTCCAGCCCGCTGGCGGCGGAGCGGCGCACCCAGCGGGCCCAGGCGGTCGGCTCGGTGCTGCGCAGCATCTCCACCGGAGTGATCCTCGGGGTGGCCGCCCTGACCGTCATGGACGTGCTGGGCATCCCGATCGGGCCGCTGCTGGCCAGCGCCGGGATCGCCGGGGTGGCGCTGGGCTTCGGGGCGCAGACCCTCGTGCGGGACTTCATCTCCGGCATCTTCATGATCATCGAGGATCAGTACGGCATCGGTGACGTCATCGACATGGGCCAGGCCAGCGGCACCGTCGAGGAGGTCGGGCTGCGGGTGACCCGGCTGCGCGACGCCGAGGGCACGGTGTGGCACGTGCGCAACGGCGAGGTGGTGCGGGTGGGCAACCGCAGCCAGGGCTGGAGCCGTGCGCTGGTCGACATCGCAGTGCCGCCGGACGCCGACCTGGACGTCGTCCGGTCGGCCATGCTCCGCGTCGCCACCGACGTCTACGAGAACGAGCCGTCGTTCGCCGACGCGATCACCGCGCCGCCGGAGGTGCTCGGCGTCGAGTCGATGGCCAGGGACTCGACCGTGGTGCGGCTCGCGGTCACCACCACGCCGGACCAGCGGGCCGCCGTCGCCCGCGAGCTGCGGCTGCGCATCAAGACCGAGCTGGACCGCCTCGGCATCGCCTTCCCGGCCACCACGCCGGCGACGCCGGCACCCCCCGTCCGTCCTACCTGAAGGTGGCACGAAGGGCACCTTCATGCAGGGGTGGGAGGATGGGGGGCATGAGCGAGGAGGCCACCCCGTACCAGGCCATGGGCGGCCACGAGACGTTCGTCCAGCTGGTCCACCGCTTCTACGAAGGGGTGGCCGACGACCCGGTCCTGCGCCCCATGTACCCCGACGAGGACCTCGGCCCGGCCGAGCAGCGGCTGCTGATGTTCCTCGAGCAGTACTGGGGCGGGCCACGCACCTACTCCGACCAGCGCGGGCACCCGCGGCTGCGCATGAGGCACGCTCCCTACGCCGTGACCCCGCTGGCGCGCGAGCACTGGCTGACGCACATGCAGGTCGCGGTGGACGAGCTCGGCCTGGCGCCGGAGCTGCACCAGCAGCTGTGGGGCTACCTCGTCATGGCGGCCGACAGTATGGTGAACGCCTTCGAGTAGCCGTAACCCACGGACGGCGCGATGACCCAGGCGAGAACCGGCTTTGCGGCCTATGCCACCGCCCGGACGTACGCGCTGCTCGGATTCGCCCGGGCCCTGACGGCCGACGACGAAGCCGCCGCCGAGCTCACCACCGAGGCGCTGGCTCGGGTGCACGAGGCGTGGCTGCGGCTGGACGACGACCCCGAGCCGTTCGCCCGCGAGGTCATAGTGCGCACCTACCTCGGCGGCAGGCGTGCGCGCCGGCCCGCCGCGGACGGCGTGGCCCGCAAGGACCGGGCCGCCTGGGCGCTGGTCGCCGTCGCGGGACTGTCGCTGGGCGAGGCGGCCCGGGTCCTGGACACGGCACCCGCGGCCGTCCAACGCGCTGTCCAGCGGATCGAGCAGCACGCCGCCGCCACGGCCGGACCGCCCGGTCGCCCGGGGACCCCGAACCCGACGCCAGCCCCCGCCCAACGCCTCGACCTGGACCGGGTCGCCGACCGGGTGGGCCGGGCGCGGCGGCGCCACCGGGCCGCCGCCGCCGTCGTCGCCCTGGTCGCGGTCGGCTTCGGCTCGCTGGTGGCCAGGACGGTCCTCACCGCCCGCGAGGTCACCCCCGGTCCGCAGCCGTCGGATAGCACCTTCGCCGATTTCGCCGAGGGTGGGCGGCTGGCCGGCGAGGCGTCCGTCCCGTTGTCCATCGGCAACGTCGCGCTCGACGCGCGATCGCCCGCGGACCAGATCGGGATCGGTGTCAGCTGCGACGCAGCGACCACGCTCTCGGCCCAGATCTCGGTCGACGGGGACCTGGTCCTGACCCTCCCCTGCGGCCGGGATCCCCTGATCCATCCCGGAGTGCCGGTGAAGCGGGGCCGGGCGGCCGTGGTCGGTGTGCGGGTGGTCGGCACTGACGGCTCGGCCCAGCCAACCACAGCCGGGACGCTGCACCTGGCCTGGTACCAGCCGGTCGCCTGGTCGGCGTACCCCCTTCCACCGCCCCCGGCCAAACCGACCCCGCTGCCGCTGCCCGACCCGGACCCGGCCGCCAACTACCTGACCTCGGCCGACGGACGGACCGACGGCAACCCGGTCAGCCGGTCCTTCCAGATCCCCGAGGTCTTCCAGGTCAAGGCCAGCACCGTGGCCCCGGGTCGGCTGACCGTGCGCATCAACGGCGTCCAGGTCGCGGCGTTCACCTCATGGGACTACCAGCCACACCGGTACCAGACCGAGCCGATCGACGTCGGCGCGTTCCTGCTGCGCAACGCCGGCGTGATCCCCGACGGCCGGGCCACGCTCGAGGTGCAGGCCACCGACTTCACCGACCCGCAGTGGTACGTCGTCGTCGAGCCGGTGAAGGTGCAAGGATCATCCGGGTGACCTCCGGACCCGCCCTGGACCCCACAACCGACCGCTCCTGGTGGCGCCACGGCGTCGTCTACCAGATCTACGTGCGTTCGTTCGCCGACGCCGACGGCGACGGCATCGGGGACCTGGCCGGCATCCGGCAGCACCTACCGCACCTGGTCGACCTCGGCGTCGACGCGCTGTGGCTCACCCCGTACTATCCCTCCCCGCAGGCGGACGGCGGCTACGACGTCGCCGACTACCGGGCCGTCGACCCGCAGTTCGGTGACCTGGCCGACTTCGACGCGCTGGTCGCCGAGGCGCACCGGCTGGACCTGCGGGTGGTCGTCGACATCGTCCCGAACCACACCTCCGACCAGCACCCCTGGTTCCAGGTCGCGCTGGCCGCCGGGCCGGGCTCGCCGGAGCGGGCCCGCTACCACTTCCGTCCCGGGAAGGGCCCGGACGGCGACCAGCCGCCCAACGACTGGCTGGCCACCTTCGGCGGCGACGCCTGGACCCGGGTCACCGAGCCGGACGGCACCCCGGGCGAGTGGTACCTGCACCTGTTCACCCCGGAGCAGCCCGACCTCAACTGGGAGCACCCCGAGGTGGTCGCCGAGTTCGAGGACGTCCTGCGGTTCTGGCTGGACCGCGGGGTGGACGGCTTCCGGATCGACGTGGCGCACGGGCTGGCGAAGCAGGCCGGTCTGCCGGACGCCGGGGAGAACCGCTTCGTCAGCCTGATGCAGACCGAGATCCCGCCGCTGCCGATGTGGGACCAGGACGGCGTGCACGCGATCTACCAGGGCTGGCGGCGGGTGCTCGACTCTTACCCCGGCGACCGGATGACGGTCGGCGAGGTGTGGCTCGGCGACCCGCACCGGGTGGCCCGGTACACCCGACCCGACGAGCTGCACCAGGCGTTCAACTTCCGCTGGCTGTTCACCCCGTTCGTGGCCGAGCAGTTCCGCGACGCGATCGACGCGTCGCTGCGCGAGTCATACGCGTCCGGGGCGCCGGTGACCTGGGTGCTGGGTAACCACGACGTGGTCCGGCCGGCCACCCGCTACGGCGACCCCAAACATCCCGACAGCGGGCTGCGCCGGGCCCGCGCGGCCCTGCTCACCATGCTCGCTCTGCCAGGGGCCGCCTACCTGTACCAGGGCGAGGAGCTCGGCCTGCCCGAGGTCGACGACCTGCCCGAGGAGGTGCTGCAGGACCCGATCTGGGAGCGCACCGGGCACCTGGCCCGTGGCCGGGACGGCTGCCGGGTCCCGATCCCCTGGTCGGGCGAGCAGCCGCCGTACGGCTTCGGCCCGGACGGCTCGAAGCCGTGGCTGCCGCAGCCGGAGTCGTGGGCCGCCCTCTCGGTGGCCGCCGAGCGCGAGGACCCGGCGTCCACCCTGTCGCTGGTTCGCCGGGCGCTGCGGCTACGCCGCGAGGTCCCCTGGGACGCCGGCTTCGAGTGGGTGCCCGTGGACGACCCGCACGTGCTGGCCTTCCGGCGGGGGAGCGGGCTGGTCTGCGCCATCAACATGGGCAGCCGCCCCGCCCGGTTCGACGCTCGGGGCGGGGTGTCCATCGCCAGCGGGCCGGTCGAGGGCCACCACCTGCTGCCCCCGGAGACCGCGGCCTGGTTCGTCGGCTGAGGACCTATCCGAAGCCCAGGTGGATGTGGTCGTGGTGGGTGTGGTCGGAGAAGTACTTCAGCCCGGCGCCGTCCAGGTCGACCGGGCCACCGACCTGCCAGGCGCCCAGGGCCGAGCCCTGCCGCATGATCTGCTCGGTCAGCGCGCGGTTGGCCAGGTCCACGAGCGGCCGGTCGTCGACCGCCCAGATGTCCACGGCCCGCCCCCGCGGGTGGTCGCTCACCCGGCCGGTGCCGAACACGTGCACCGGGTGGCCGGACCGCACGACGCTGACGTCGAGCGTGTGCGTGCGGGCCAGGGCGACCAGCGCCTGAAGCACCGGCGTCGCGATGGTGCCGGTGGCCACATCCGCGTGCGCCGCGGAGGGCAGCCGGATCCGGGGGTTCGCCAGCACCTCCCTGGCCAACGCGGGTGGGTCGACC
>DATCDE010000129.1 GCA_036510875.1 Actinomycetes bacterium | reverse complement strand
GAGGTCGTGAAGACGAAATGTCCGTGGCTGCGCAGCTTGAGGAAGGCGTCGAGGTCCATCGCGTACTTGAGGCTCTCGTCGAAGCAGCCGATGGCGCGCAGGGCGTCGAGCCGGACCATCGTGCCCGGGTGGGGGATGAGGGGCACGTGAGCACAGACACTGGTGAACGCGGCGGCAACCGCTCGCACGTGCTCCTCATGCTGTTCTTCGGGTCGTTGTCGCTCGTGTGGGTCTTCATCACTCCTATCGGCGCCGTCCCGGACGAGCCTGCGCACGTGTTCTACGCCGCAGGCGTGGTTCGAGGTCAGCTGGGAAGCGGGCCGTCGGGCCACGACCTGTTCATCCCGACCTCGGTGTTCACGAACGTGAGCGACTGCTACGCCACCCAGCCCTCGGTTCCGTTGTGGACCTGCACCATCCCGTGGGGCCCCGACACCATCATGAAGGCGACGTCGGCCGCCGCTCACTACCCGCCGCTGTACTACGCCCTGGTGGGCGCTCCGACGTTGCTGCCGTTCGGCCCCCCAGCCTGGTATCTCATGCGACTCCTCTCGGTCGCGCTGTCGTTGGTACTTGTCGGGCTGCCGTTGTGGCTGTTCCGTCATCGGCCCACGAACTGGCTCGTCGTCGGGACGCTGGCCGCGCTCGCACCGGTGTTCGTCTCCCTTGCGGCATCGGTCAACCCCAACGGCGCGGAGACTGCAGCGGCAGCAGGGATGTGCCTGTCAGCGGGTTTCCTCTTCGACTCCCTACGCCGCGGGAACCGTCGGGACACGACCCGGGCTGCGGCCTCGCTGGCGGCGACGTCGGCCTACCTCGCCCTGGCCCGCCCCGCGTCGTTCGTGGAGATGGTCGGCCTGGGAGTCGGTCTGGCCCTCCTCGCACCGCCCACGACGTGGGCAACGGTCAGGCGCCACTGGCGGCACTGTCTCGCCTGGGCACTCATCCCGGCAACCGCCTTGGCGGTGAGCCTCCTGTACACGCGTTGGGTCGGGGCTCCGGGCGGGGCCGCCACCACAGGTTCGGGCCAGCTGGCAGAGATCGGCACGAACGCGTGGGCGATGTCCGCGCTGCTGTGGTGGTACCTGGTGGAGACGTTCGGCATCCTGGGCTGGCGGGACTACTCGCTGCCAGGTTGGCTCGAGTACGCCGGCCTGACCGCGATGCTCACCCCTTTCGCCATCGGGCTCGTCGCCGGGCGATGGTGGCAGCGGCTCGGCCTCTGCGTCCTCGCGCTCGGGGCGCTCGTCGTGGGGCCGCTCGCGGTCGGGATGTTCGTCTTCGGAACCAGCTGGTCCGGCTACCAGGGGCGGTACGCACTTCCGCTCATCGTCGCACTCCCCATCGCCGGTGCGGCAGTGGCCCACCTCGCAGGGGTGACACCGCGACAGACAGGTCGAACCGCTGCAGCGGGCCTCGTCTGGCTGGTCGCGCTTCTGCACTTCTGGGGCTGGTGGATGACGGTGATCCGCTATGGAAGCGGCCTCCCGCTGTTCGATGACAAGACGAGTCAGGTGCGCGAGTTCCACTGGTACCACGGGTGGCTGCTGACGTCCGTCATCGCTGTGGGGGTCCTGCTGTCCGCGGCTTCGGCGTACGCCCTCTGGCGCTCGCTGCGCACGGAGCCCGGCTGGCCTCACGCTGCAGGTCAGGAAGTGCCGCTTCCCGGGCGTGCGAGCGAGGCCGACTTCGTCACGCCGCTAGCAAGGACCTGACGACCGCGACGCTGAGAAACGTCAGACACGCGGCCGCGAACCAACCGACGTAGCGGTTGCGGGTCGAGCCGACGCCCAGAGCGAAGAGAACCGCCGCCGTGCCCATGTAGTACCGGGGCTGCACCGGCGCCAGTCCGCTCTGTCGCCAGAGGGCGTAGGTGAGCACGATGGGCAGCGTGATGGCGACGATCAGTGCCAGCGGGGCGAATGACGTCGGCAGGCGACGGCGCGCCGGGAGCTCCACGGGTCCCTCGGGACCGGCGCGCAGGGTCTGGATCTGCAGGACCATGGCCCACGTGACGATGGCCAGAACGCCGACGTAGTTCTGCAGGTCGCCTCCGGCGAGCGGGCCCCAGACCAGCTGGTTGAACGGCCCGAGAACGCTCCAGAACGCCGTGCCAAGCACCCCCATGATCTGATCGGGCGGAGTGAGGATGGACGCGTTCATGTGATCAACGAGGCCCTGGCCACGCCAGAGCAGCTGGAACTTCTGGTTGGCCACGACGCCGACAAGAACGGCGGTGAAGGCGAGCGCGAGCCAACCGAGACGGACCAGCCGCTCCCGCCCGGCGAGACGGGACACCTGCGCGTAGGCGAAGAAGACGAAGATGAGGAACGCCCCGACGAGCGCGGTCTCCTTGAGCGTGATGGCGATCAGGGAGGCCAGGCACAGCACGAGGATCTGCCGCGATGGCTTCCAGCGGGATCTGCTCAGGGCCAGGGCGAGGACGGCGAGCCATGGAAGCACCGCGTGCACGGCTGCATCCGGGTTGAACGTGATCCCCTGGAGGAGCACAGAAGGGATGAGGCACAGCCCAATTCCCGACAGGATCGCGACGACCAGACCCTGCCCCAGCAGGAGGATGAGCACGGTGAAGCCGCTCGCCGCTGCCGACAGCCACACCAGGTTGGCGGTTCGGGCGCACGGCCTCGCCTGCCAGTTCGTCACTGCCTCACAGATCCGGTACGGGATCGCAGACAGGACGTAGTAGGTCGGCGTGTACCCGGTCGCCGTGCTCTGCCCGCCGAAGGGTGCAAGGCCGGGACTGAACGTCGGGCTTCCACACGGTTCGAGGGCAGCCCACGCGGCGCCGCGTGGGTCGTCGCAGGCCCAGATCGACAAGGCCTTCTGACCGTACGGCTCCAGTATCTGCGGGATGTGGCCGTCGGCGACCTTGAACAGGTAGTCCATGTGGGTCGCCTCATCGAACGGGGTCGCCGGCGCCTTCGAGATCCCCAGAAGTCCGACGCCGAAGACCACGACGAAGGAGGCAATACCGGCTATCACCAATCGCCGAGCGAAACTCAGTCGCCGCACGCCACTCTCCACGACTCCAGGGCCCAGCAGAACGCTGGAATCGGGAGCCTACTTGGTCCGCTGCGCCCGGGGGCTCAGACCCGCGCCCGAGACCGGACTCGGGCGACACCGTCGCTTCGACGCTGCCCTAGGATGTCGAGAACAGCTTTCGGAGGGGGCAATCGGTGGGTGCAGCGCCAGGCGTTGTGGCGCAGCGGAAGCCGACGCTCCTCCCGAGGGCGGCTCACACGCACATGCTCCTGGTGCTGTTCCTGGGTGCGATCGCGGTCACGTGGGCGGTACTCAACCCGCTTGGCGCCGTGCCGGACGAGCAGTGGCACACGGTCTACGCCGCGGCTGTCGTCCGCGGCCAGCTGGGCTCCGGCCCTGACGGCACCCAGGTGACGATCCCAGGACCTGTCTTCTCGGATCCCACGAGCTGCATCCGGTTCACACCCGAGAAGCCGCTGTGGCTCTGTCCGGGTATCCCGCCCGGTCCGGACACGACGATCACCATGGGTACCTCGGCGGCCGGTTACCCACCCCTCTACTACGCGATCGTCGGCCTGCCCACGTACCTGCCGTTCGGAAGCACTCCATGGTTGTTGATGAGGCTTCTCTCCGTGGCGCTCGGCATGTCTCTGATCGGCGTTCCGCTGCTGCTCTGCCGCCGGACCCCCATGCACTGGATCGTCGTCGGCTGCCTCGCCGCCTTCACTCCCATGGTGGCCTTCCTCGTCGCCTCGGTGAATCCCAATGGCGCTGAGATCGCAGCTGCGATAGGAACCTGCATCTCGGCGGTCGCCCTTGTCCGTGGGCTCACGGACCAGGATTCGACCGCGGCGAGGAGGGCCGCGGGTGCGCTCGCTGTGACTTCCGCCTATCTCATGCTGGCTCGGCCCTACTCGTTCGTCCAGGGCGTCGCGCTGCTCGCCTGCATCGCACTTGTCGTGCCGACGGCGGCGTGGCATCAGGCACGGGCCCTGCGTCGGATGCTGGCGGCCTGGGCATGCGTACCCGCGGTCGCCCTGGTCACCGGGGTCGCCTTCCAGGTGCTCAAGCACGGTACGTCGGGGGGTGCGTCTGCGTCCGGCTCGCGGATCCAGTCCGCCTGGGACATGTCCGCCCTCTTGTTCGACTACGTGCTCGAGACCGTCGGCATCTTCGGGTGGCGCGACTACTACCTGCCGCCATGGTTGATGTGGCTCGGCGTTGCAGCTGCGGTCAGCCTCGTCACCATCGGGATCGCTGCGGGGACACGGCGGCAACGATTCGGCCTGATCACGCTCGGGGTCGGCGCCACCACCGTCGCCCCGCTCCTGGGCGCGGTCTTCGTCTGGGGCACCGAGTGGAAGAACTACCAGGGCCGCTATGCGCTTCCGCTCCTGGTCGGCATCCCCCTCCTCGGCGCCGCGGTCGGGCACTTCCGATCGGTGCGGCCGGGAGAAGTGGGCCGGAGGTTGGCGCCGTTGGTCGTGTGGGCGTTGCTCCTCGAGAACGTCTGGGGTTGGTGCATGACCGTCATCCGGTACGGCACGGGTCTGCCGCTCTTCGTAGGGACGACACTGCAGCCTCGGGAGTTCCACTGGTTCCACTCGGTCCCGACCACCGTTGTCATCGCCGGCACCATCGTCGCTGCGCTCGCCCTCGGGGTACTCGTGGCACGATCGATCCGCCGCGACCCGGGCTGGCCGGTCGACGCGCGGCAGCCGTCCGGCGCGCCGGAGCACGTCGCGGCATAGTGCACGATTGACCACATGACGACGATCGCCGCCACCCATCGCCTGTTCGCCCGACGCGCCCGGATGGCGGGGGCGGTGGCCCTCTCGCTGGGGGTCGCCGCGTGCAGCTCCTCGTTCGGCGTGGCCTCGCCGCCGTCGCCCACACCGCCAGCTCCGGTGAACACCGTCGCGCCACCCGTGGCGACGACGAAGGGCATCGATCCGCTGACAGGGACTGCGGGAGAGATCGGCCCGGCGGTGGCGGTCAAGGTGGCCAACACCAAGGAGGCCTGGCCGCAGTCCGGCGTCAGCGCTGCAGACCAGGTGTGGGTCGAGGAGATCGAGGGTGGCCACTTGCGCCTGGTGGCGATCTACGCCAGCTCCTACCCCGCCAAGATCGGGCCTGTGCGCAGCGCGCGCGAGACAGACATCGGACTCGTCCCGCAGTTCGGCAAGCCCGGATTCGCCTACGCCGGGGCGGACACACCGGTGCTCGCCGACATCGCAAGGGCCGCCACGGACGGCCTGCTCGTCGACCTCGGGAAGGATGCGAAGGTCGGCGACACGGAAGTCCGCGGGCCGTCGTACAGCACTGATCAGGCCCGGTCGGCGCCCTACAACTTCTACGCGAACGGCATCGCCCTCGCCGGGTTCGCCTCCGTTGGTGGGGCACACCCCCCCGCCAGCGGCGGATTCGCCTTCGGCAAGGCCGCCGCGGGCTCCAGCCCCTGCACCAGGCTGACAGCCACCTGGGCCAAGCAGACCACGGGCGGCGCGCACTGGGACGCGGCGTCCAAGTCCTGGGTCTTGGAGTTCGACGACAAGGACCTCATCGATCGCGAGACGGGCAAGCCTCTCACCGCCACGAACGTCGTCGTTCTGCGCATGTACGACTCCCCCAGCACCAAGGACCGGTCCAACTACCAGGTGCCGGTGCTGGAGTCCTACGCCGGGGCGGGCGGCGACGCGATCCTGATGCGGGGTGGCAGGTGCACGACCGGCCACTGGTCGCGCCCCACCCAAACCTCACCGACCACACTCACGACGTCCGGCGGCGCGCCGCTGAGGCTGGCCCCGGGCCGCTCCTGGGTGTTCACGGTCGGCATCGGACCCTCGCTCTACGACGCGACCGAGCGGACCGCCACGACGTCCTGACCTGCGACGATGCCGGCGGGGCTGACTTTGCGCGCTAGCCGTCCAGGGTCATGCGTCGACCTCGGAAGTCCGCCACGGTCGACACGATGCCCTCGCGCAGGCCGATCGACGGGCTCCAGCCCAGCGCCTTGAGCCGGGACACGTCCAGGAGCTTGCGCGGGGTGCCATCGGGCATCGAGGTGTCCCAGACCGTCGCGCCCTCGTAGCCGACCACGTCGGCCACCAGCGCGGCCAGCTCCGAGATGGGGAGGTCCTCGCCGACACCGGCGTTGATCGTCTGAGACTCGTCGTAGTGCTCCAGCAGGTGCAGGGTCGCGACCGCGAGGTCGTCGACGTGCAGGAACTCACGACGTGGCGAGCCGGTCCCCCATAGCGTCACCGAACCGATGCCGTTCGCACGCGCCTCGTCGAAGCGTCGGATCAGCGCCGGCAGCACGTGCGAGGTGGCGAGGTCGTAGTTGTCGCCCGGACCGTAGAGGTTGGTCGGCATGGCCGAGATCCAGCGCCGGCCGTACTCGCGCCGGTAGGACTGCACGGCCGTGATCCCCGCAATCTTCGCGATGGCATAGGCCTCGTTCGTCGACTCGAGCGGCCCGGTCAGCAGTGAGTCCTCGTGGATGGGCTGCGGTGCCATCTTCGGGTAGATGCACGACGACCCGAGGAACAGCAGCCGGTCGACCCCGACCGAGTGCGCCGCCTCCATCACGTTGTTCTGGATGCGCAGGTTGTCGGTGAGGAACTCGACCGGGTAGGTGTCGTTGGCCTTGATGCCGCCGACCTTCGCGGCAGCGACCACGACGACGTCCGGCCGGTCGGCCTCGAACGCGGCGAAGGTGGCGTCACGGTCGCGGAGGTCGAGCTCGGACGAGGCGTGCCCGACCAGGTCCTGGAAGCCCTCGTGCTCGAGACGCCGCCAGATCGCGGAGCCCACGAGTCCTCGGTGGCCGGCGACGTAGACGCGGGCATCACGGTCGAGCGCAGTCACGGCAGGTCCACCTCGTCGTCATCGTCGGATCGGCTCGGGCAGGCGCCCAGTCTAGGACTCGCCGGCGTCGGTCCCCTCGGCCCTCGACGGGTCGGCGTGTGCAGTCGGCTCAGCGCGATCGGTACCCGTCTGCAGACGGCGCACGTCGTGGCGCAGCAGCGCCACCTCCTCCGCCAGCGTGCGCGTCTCGGCCTCCAGGGACGTGATCTCGACGCTGAACTGGATGCAGACGACGAGCAGGACGACACCGCCGAGCGCGAAGAGCAGGTTGAGCGGCGTCTGGACGCCAACCAACGACGCGAGCGCGAACAGCAGGTCCGGGAAGACCCCGATGACCACGACGACGAACGCGACGGCGATCCACGCAGTGGCGTACTTCTCCCGGAGTCGTCGGGTGCGCAGCAGCTGGACGATCGTGACGAGGACGACAACGACGAGGGCAAGGGCGAACCCGTAGCCGTTCACGAGACCGCCCGATCGTGGATCGAGACCTTGGGTCGCGTCAGCGCGATGACGAGGGCGACCGTGGCCCGGACCAGGAATATGAGCGACTTCAGCGGGTTGTGCGAGGCGTTGCCGGCAGCGCGGGGCCGCATCCGCACGCCCACCTGGGTCACCCGCAGGCCGGCCCGCGCGCCGATCACCAGCGACTCGATCGTGTCGCCGAGGTACTCCGCCGGGTAGTCGACCGCGTAGAGGCCGATGGCCCGTGGCCCGCACGCCTTGAACCCCGATGTCGCGTCCGTGAGCGTGGCGCCGGTGATGCGCGACAGCACGCGCGACATCAGCTTCATCGCCCAGCGACGGGGCCCGCGCACGTCGTAGTCGCCTCGACCGGCGAAGCGTGCCCCGATGACGACGTCGACATCGCCCCCGTCCATCGCGGCGAGCAGCCG
>DATCDE010000128.1 GCA_036510875.1 Actinomycetes bacterium | reverse complement strand
GCCGGCCGGTCACTCCGGTAGGAGTCGACCAGCCCCGCGTCCGCGCGCAGCACCGCCACCCCGTCCAGCCAGGACCGGATGTGGCCTTGGACGAGGCCCGGCCGGCGCTGCAGCGGTGAGCCGGATTCGTCGTAGTCGTCGTGCCAGCTCAGCCAGTCCCGCGATTCGCTCATGGCGTCGGGTGGCCTCCGGTGTCGATGACGCAGAACCGGTTGCCCTCCGTGTCGGCCAGGACGACGAAGTCGGCGTCCGGGGGGCAGCGGTCCCAGTCGACCGGCTGCGCCCCCAGCCCGACCAGCCGCTCCACCTCGGCGGCCTGGGCGGCGGCGTCGCCGGAGTACAGGTCCAGGTGCACCCGGGGGTGCTCCTGCGCCTCGCTCTCGCTCAGCCCCAGCGCCAGGTGTGCGCCCACCCCCGACAGGGGCACCAGCACCACCCAGTCTTCGTCCGGCTCCTCCCGCGGCACGTAGCCGAGCGCCTGGGTCCAGAACGCCATGGCGCGAGGCAGGTCGCTGACCCCGAGGACCGTGGTGCCGATGCGCAGCATCGACCCAGTGTGACCCGGCGTCACCGCCGTTGGAGCCGTCCGGTCCGGGGGCTACGTGTGGGCCATGTCCACGAAGCGCGAGTAGTGGCCCTGGAAGGCCACGGTCACCGTGCTGGTCGGACCGTTGCGGTGTTTGGCCACGATCAGGTCGGCCTCGCCGACGCGCGGGGACTCCCGCTCGTACTGGTCCTCGCGGTGCAGCAGGATCACCATGTCGGCGTCCTGCTCGATGGCGCCGGACTCGCGCAGGTCGGACATCATGGGCCGCTTGTCGGTGCGCTGCTCGGGGCCACGGTTCAGCTGGCTGATCGCGACCACCGGGACGTCGAGCTCCTTGGCCAGCAGCTTCAGCGACCGGGAGAACTCGGACACCTCCTGCTGTCGGGACTCGACCCGCTTGCCGCTGCTCATCAGCTGCAGGTAGTCGACGACGACGAGGCGCAGGTCGTGCCGCTGCTTGAGCCGGCGGCACTTGGCCCGGATCTCCATCATCGACATGTTCGGGCTGTCGTCAATGAACAGCGGCGCCTCGGAGACGGTGCTCATGGTCCGGGCCAGCCGGGTCCAGTCGTCGTCGCTCATCGTGCCGCTGCGCATGTGGTGCAGCGCGACCCTGGCCTCCGCCGAGAGCAGTCGCATGGTGATCTCGTTGCGGCCCATCTCCAGGGAGAAGATCACGCTGGCCAGCCCGTGCTTGACCGACGCGGAGCGGCAGAAGTCCAGTCCCAGAGTCGATTTGCCCACGGCTGGTCTGGCCGCGACGACGATCATCTGGCCGCCGTGCAGGCCGTTGGTCAGCTGGTCGAGGTCGGCGAAGCCGGTGGGGACGCCGACCATCGCGCCGCCCCGCGACGAGATCGCCTCGATCTCGTCGAGGGTCCCCTGCATGACCTCGGACAGCGGCAGGTAGTCGTCGCTGGTACGCCGCTCGGTGACCGAGTACAGCTCGGCCTGGGCCCGGTCCACGAGGTCGTCGGCGTCGCCGCCGTCGGCCGCGTAGCCGAGCTGGACGATCTTGGTGCCGGCCTCGACCAGCCGCCGCAGCACGGACCGCTCCCGGACGATGCGGGCGTAGTACGACGCGTTCGCGGCGGTGGGCACCGACGAGATGAGCGTGTGCAGGTACGGCGCACCGCCGATGCGGGGCAGCTCGCCGCGGCGGGTCAGCTCGGCCGCGACCGTGACCGGGTCGGCCGGCTCGCCGCGGCCGTACAGGTCGAGGACGGTGTCGTAGACGGTCTGGTGGGCCGGCTTGTAGAAGTCCCCGGGCCGCAGCACCTCGACGACGTCGGCGATGGCGTCCTTGGACAGCAGCATGCCGCCGAGCACGCACTGCTCCGCCGACAGGTCCTGCGGCGGCGTCCGCTCGAACGCCGGGTCGTACCCCGAGGCCGCGACCCCGATCTCCACCACGCTCACCGGTGCCGACCCTCCTTCCCCGTGCTCAAGACCAGTGAACCGGAGGGTCCCGACAGCCCTGGTGCTCGACGCGCCCGCGACGGTTCGCTGCCGACGCCTCGGGGAGGCTATGGCCGGCCCCGGCGGGTCGGGAAACCCGGCTGTGGACAGCGCTGGGGACAACCCTGGGGACGCAGCCTCGTGGCCATGTGCACACCCTGTGGACTGACCAGTGGATTTTGGTCCCGGCTCGGCGCTGGCGGGGCGCGTGGCCTGCACAGACGTCGTCCACCGGCTGTGGGCAAGAAATAGTCGCCCGCGGCGGGCGTGGCGTGCGCGGCACGCCGGGCCCGGTGGCCGGCCGGGCCCCCTCGGGGCCCCCCAGCGCTGCCCTCCCAGGGTGCGCAACGTGCCGAGAACGCCGCGGGTTCCCGCCCTGGACCGGGAGATTCTGCGGCTGGCCGTGCCCGCCCTGGGCGCGCTGGTGGCCGAGCCGCTGTTCGTGCTGAGCGACTCGGCGGTGGTCGGCACCTTGGGCGTGCTGCCGCTGGCCGCGCTCGGCCTCGCCGCGACCGTGCTGGGCACGCTGGTGGGACTGTGCGTCTTCCTGGCGTACGCCACGACCGCCGCGGTGGCCCGGCGCACCGGTGCGGGCGACCCGGTCGGGGCGCTGCGGCAGGGCCTGGACGGCGTGTGGCTGGCGATCGGCCTCGGCCTGCTGCTGCTGGTCGCCCTGGAGACCACCGCACCCGACCTGGTCCACTGGCTCGGCGCGTCGGCACAGGTGCAGCCGTTCGCCATCACCTACCTGCGGGTCAGCGCCCTCGGGCTGCCCGCCATGCTCGTGGTACTGGCCGCCACCGGGGTGCTGCGCGGGCGGCAGGACACCCGCACCCCGTTGGTGGTCGCGGTCACCGCCGCCGTGGTCAACCTCGCGCTGTGCCTGCTGTTCGTGCTCGGGCTGGGCTTCGGGGTGGCCGGCTCGGCCTGGGCGACGGTGACCGCTCAGACCGGTGCCGCCCTGGTCTACCGGCTGCTGCTGGTGCGGGCGGCCCGCGGCCTGGGTGCCCCGCTGCGCCCGGACCGGGCCGGGGTCCGGCGCTCGGCATCGACCAGCGTGCCGCTGTTCGTCCGCACGGTGGCGCTGCGGGCCGTGTTCGTCACAGGCACGGCGGTGGCGGCCCGCATCGGGGCCGCCGAGCTGGCCACCAACCAGGTCTCGATGCAGACCTGGTACCTGCTGGCGCTGGCCATGGACGCCCTCGCGATCGCGGGCCAGGCCATCGTGGGCCGGCAGCTCGGCGCCACGGACGCCGCCGCGGCCCGGGCGACCACCCGTCGCCTGCTCGGTTGGAGCGTCGGGGCGGGCGTCATGCTGGGGGCGCTCCTGCTCGCCGTCCGGCCGGCGTTCGTGCTGCTGTTCACCGGTGACCGACCGTGCGGGCGCTGCTGTCCACGGCCCTCGTCCTGGTGGCGCTGCACCAGCGGGTGGCCGGCCCGGTGTTCGTCCTCGACGGCCTCCTCATCGGGGCAGGGGACGGGCGCTACCTGGCCTGGGCCCAGCTGGTGACCCACCTGGCGTTCCTGCCGGCGGCCCTGCTCGTGCTGCTGGTGGACGGCGGGTTGGTCGCCCTGTGGGTCGCCCTGGCCGAGTTCATGCTGGTCCGGCTGGCGGTCCTGGCTGGGCGGGCGCGAGGGGATCGGTGGCTGGTGACCGGCGCGGTGCGCTGACGTTCGCCTGCTGGCGCAGGCGCTGCCACAGCCCGCCCAGCCGGTCCTCGACCCCGCCGGCCCACCGCTGGTCGAACAGCACCACGCCCCACAGGATCAGCGCGCCGGCCAGCCAGCCACCAATGATGTCGGAGAACCAGTGGTAGTCGAGCAGCAGCGAGCTGACCCCGACCACGCCGGCGATGCTCACGACGGCGGCCACCATGCCGGCCATCGACAACGGGCGCCGGGCGAACCGGAGCAGCAGGTAGGCCAGCAGCCCCCACATCAGCACCACGTTGGAGGCGTGTCCGGACGGGTACTGCAGCCCGCCGGTGAACGCCTCGGCCACCCCCGAGTAGGGCCGCGGCCGGGCGGTGAGCACCTTGACGGTGCCGACGGCGAGGTTGAGGCCCACGATCGAGGCCACGAACAGGGTCAGCGGGCGGACGGTCCGGCGGCGGCTGGCCAGCCAGGCCGCGCAGGCTCCCACGGCGACGGCCACCGGCCCGCGCTGGCCGAGGTCCTGCAGGATGAGCGCGGGCTCCCGGAAGTGCTCGAACGGCCGACGCCAGGCGTCGAAGTGCACCGCCAAGTCGACATGCACCAGACCGATCCCCAGCATGACCTGCACCGAGACCAGCAGCAGGCCCGCGGCGAGCAGGCCGCCGACCAGCCACCACCAGCGTGACGCCCCGGCCGGCCTCGCTGGAGGGTCAGCCGGATCGCCGGCCGGACGGTCTTCACGCACCCTTTCACCATGCCTCGGACGCCGCCCGCAGGGCGAACCGGGGCGCGGTGACCTTCCCCACTGCCCGAACCGGAACCTCCCGCGGAGGCCGCTGAACGCACGACCCGCCCCGACCCGGTGGTCGGAGCGGGTCGACGGAGCGGGCGGGTCAGGCCGAGACGACGTCCAGGCTGACGGCCGCCGAGACCTCCGGGTGCAGCTTCACGCGGACCGTGTGCGAGCCCAGACTCTTGATCTGACCGGGCAGCTCGATGCTGCGCTTGTCGATCGTGGGGCCACCGGCCGCCTTCACGGCGTCCACCACGTCAGCGACCGTGATCGACCCGAACAGCCGACCAGCCTCGCCAGCCCGGGCCACGATCGTGACGGACAGGGCCTCGAGCTCGGCCTTGAGCCTGCGGGCCTGCCCGGCGTCGGCGACCTCGCGGATCTCGCGGGCCCGCTTGAAGCTGGCGATCTGCTTCTCGGCGCCGCGGGTCCACGGCATGGCCAGGCGCCGCGGGAGCAGGTAGTTGCGGCCGTAGCCGTCCTTGACCTCGACCAGGTCCCCTGGGGCACCGAGGCCGGAGACCTCCTGCGTGAGGATGAGCTTCATCGGGGCAGCCTCCTCAGCGCGCGGTGCTGGTGTAGGGGAGCAGCGCGACCTCGCGGGCGTTCTTGACCGCCTTGGCGATCTGCCGCTGCTGCTGGACGGTCACGCCGGTGACCCGGCGGGCACGGATCTTGCCCCGGTCGGAGATGAACTTCCGCAGCAGGGCGGTGTCCTTGTAGTCGATGTAGTCGATCTTGGCGGCCAACAGCGGGTTGGCCTTCTTCTTGGGCTTGCGAACAGGCGGCTTCGCCATGGTGATGTCTCCTGGAGAACGAGGAAGTCGAAGGACCTAGAAGGGGGGCTCGTCGCTGGCGGCAGCGCCGGCAGCGCCGGCGGAGCCCCAGCCGGCGTCACCGGCGGGAGCGGGGCTGGACCACGGGTCGTCCACCGGACCGCCACCGAAACCACCGCCGCCGCCCCCGGTGCCACGTGACACCTTGGTGACCTTGGCGGTGGCGTAGCGCAGAGCGGGGCCGACGTCGTCGACCTGGCACTCGACGACCGTGCGCTTCTCGCCCTCCTTGGTCTCGTAGGACCGCTGCTGCAGCCGGCCCGACACGATGACCCGCATGCCCCGCTGGAGGGACTCCGCGACGTTCTCGGCGTACTGCCGCCACACGCTGCAGCGCATGAAGACGGTGTCGCCGTCCTTCCACTCGTTGGTCTGCTTGTCCAGCACGCGAGTAGAGGACGCCACGGTGAACGACGCCACGGCCGCACCGCTCGGGGTGAACCGCAGCTCGGGGTCGTTGGTCAGGTTGCCGACGATGGTGACCTGGATGTCGCCCTGTGCCATGGGTACCGCTCCCTTTGCCGGTGCTACCGGATGTCCGGACGGATGACCTTGGTGCGAAGCACGGCCTCGTTGAGGTTCAGCTGGCGGTCCAGCTCCTTGACGACGTCCGGCTCCGCAGTGAGGTCGACGACGGCGTAGATGCCCTCGGACTTCTTGGCGATCTCGTAGGCCAGCCGACGACGGCCCCAGATGTCGACCTTCTCCACGCTGCCGCCGCCCTGGCGGACGACGTTGAGGAACTGGTCGATGCTCGGGGCGACGGTCCGCTCCTCAAGCTCGGGATCGAGGATGACCATCAGCTCATAGCGACGCATGCGTGACCCACCTCCTTTGGACTAAGCGGCCACGGTCCTTCCGTGGCAGGAGGGCGACTGCATCGAAGCGGGGCGTCGGCGTCATGGCTGACCCCAGCGCCCCTGCGACCGAGCCAGGATACCGGGCGTCGGCGGTGGCCGGAAATCGTCGTCTACAGGCCGGCGCGGGCGGGGCGTCGGCGTCATGCGCCAGGATGGTCGGGTGCGCGTCGCGACCTGGAACGTCAACTCGGTGACCGCCCGGCTGCCCCGGCTGCTGGAGTGGCTGGAGCAGACCGCGCCGGACGCCGTCTGCCTGCAGGAGACCAAGGTGGCCGCCGGGGCGTTTCCGGCCGCCGACGTCGAGGCGCTCGGCTACCAGGTGGCCCACCACGGGCAGGGCCGGTGGAACGGCGTCGCCGTGCTGTCCCGCGTCGGCCTGGACGACGTGGTCAACGGGTTCCCCGGCTGCCCCGGGTTCCCCGACGAGGACACCCTGGAGGCCCGCGCGGTGGCGGCGACCTGCGGGCCGGTCCGGCTGATGAGCGTCTACGTGCCCAACGGCCGGGCCGTCGACGACCCGCACTACGCCTACAAGCTGCGCTGGCTGGCCGCCCTGCGGGAGAGCGTCAGGGCCCAGGCGGCAGCCGACCGGCCGTTCGCCGTCCTCGGCGACTACAACGTCGCGCCCACCGATGCCGACGTCTGGGACCCGGCCGTGTTCGTGGGCGCGACGCACGTCACCGAGCCGGAGCGGGCCGCGCTGGGCGAGCTGCGCGGGACCGGGCTGTTCGACGTCGTGCCGCGGATCGCGAAGGGACCGCACCCGTACACCTACTGGGACTACCGCGACGGTGCGTTCCACAAGGGGATGGGCATGCGCATCGACCTGGTCTACGGCAACGCGGCCTTCGCCGGGGCGGTTCGGGACGCCTACGTCGACCGGGAGGCCCGCAAGGGCAAGGGCCCCTCCGACCACGCGCCGGTGGTCGTCGACCTCGAGCTGTGAGCCGGGGTCGGCGTCCCTCCGGTCGCCGATCCTGACCTAGGGTGGAGCGCGTGTCGCTCGCCGTGCGGATGATCAGTCGGGAGCAGCACCTCACCTTCGTGGCGGAGCGGTCCGGCAGCTTCCTGCAGCTACCCTCGTGGGCCGGGGTGAAGGCCGAGTGGGCGCACGAGAGCCTCGGCTGGTTCTACGGCGACCAGCTGGTCGGCGCCGGACTCGTTCTGCTGCGGCCGATCCCCAAGATGAAGCGGTACCTGGCCTACCTGCCCGAGGGCCCGGTGCTGGACTGGTCGGCGTACGACCCGGCCGACGTCACCGAGCCGCTGCTGGCGCACCTGCGCAAGCGGCACGCCTTCACCGTGAAGATGGGCCCGCAGGTGGTGCTGCGCCGCTGGTCCGCGGACACCCTCAAGGACGCGATCGCCGGCGGCGGTGTGCGCCGGCTCGGTGAGGTCACCGCCGACGTGACCGACCCCGACGGCCAGGCGCTGGCCGACCGGCTGCGCGGGCTGGGCTGGCAGCAGGGCTCCACCGAAGGTGCCGGGTTCGGCGACTTCCAGCCGCGGTACGTGTTCCAGGTGCCGCTGGCCGACCGCTCGCTGGACGACGTCCTGGCCGGGTTCAACCAGCTGTGGCGGCGCAACGTGAAGAAGGCCGAGAAGGCCGGGGTCGAGGTCACGCTCGGCCGCTACGAGGACCTCGACGCGTTCCACGACGTCTACGTCGAGACCGCCCGGAGGGACCAGTTCACGCCGCGCCCGCTGGCGTACTTCCAGCGGATGTGGCGCGCGATGCTGGCCGAGGACGACGACCGGATCCGGCTGTACCTGGCCCACCATCAGGGTGCCGTGCTGGCCGCGACGACCTGGGTCCGGGTCGGCACGCACGTCTGGTACTCCTACGGGGCTTCGACCACCGACGGCCGCGAGTACCGGGGCAGCAACGCCGTCCAGTGGGCCATGATCCGCGACGCGCACGCGGCTGGCGCCGCCGTCTACGACCTGCGCGGCATCTCGGACACCCTCGACCCTGACGACCACCTGTTCGGGCTGATCCAGTTCAAGCTGGGCACCGGCGGGGAGGCCGTCGAGTACCTCGGGGAGTGGGACTACCCCCTGTCCCCGGTGCTGCACCGCGCTTTCCGGGCCTACCTCGCCCGTCGGTGAGAGGCTTCTCACCGTGACCGTCACCCTGCACGTGGACGCCGCGGTGTGGCGGGCCCACCAGGACGCCGTCCTCGCGGACACCCCGGGGCTGGTGCCGGTGGTCAAGGGCAACGGGTACGGGTTCGGCCGGGAGGTGCTGGCGGCCGAGGCCGGGCGGCTCGGCGTCGCCGCGCTCGCGGTGGGCACGGCGGCGGAGGTGGACTCGGTCCGCGCCGCGTTCCCCGGGGACGTGCTCGTGCTGTCTCCGTGGCACCCGGCGGTGGAGCCGGTGCCGGACGACGACCCCCGGGTGGTGCGCACCGTGTCCTCGCGGGCCGGGCTGGAGGGGCTGGCCGCGACCGCCCGGCCGGGGGCTGGGCCCGCGCGCCGGATCGCGGTCGAGCTGATGACCTCGATGCGCCGGCACGGGCTGACCGGGGAGGACCTGCCGGCGGTGCGGCCGCTGCTGGACGGGTTCACCGTGGAGGGGTTCGCGCTGCACCTGCCGATGGACTCCGGCGAGCTGACCAGGGTGGAGGAGGTGGAGGCCTCGATCGCCCGGCTGTGGGGCGCCGGGCTCACGGTGGACACCCTGTGGCTGAGCCACCTGAGCCCGGACGAGGTGGCCGCCGTCCAGTCCAGCCACCCGGACGTGCGGCTGCTGTCACGGGTGGGCACCCGGCTGTGGCTGGGCGAGCGGGCGGCCTACGCGCCGCGGAGCACCGTGCTCGACGTGCACCCGCTGCGGCGCGGTGACCGGTTCGGCTACCGGCAGCGCCGGGCGCCGGGGGCCGGCCACCTGCTCGTGGTCGGGGGCGGCACCTCGCACGGCATCGGGCTGGAGGCGCCCCGGCAGGTCCGGGGTCTGGGGCAGCGGGCCAGGGTCGCCGCGGCCGGTGGGCTCGAGGCGGCCGGGCGGGCGCTGTCGCCGTTCACCGTGGGCGACCGCAAGCGCTGGTTCGCCGAGCCGCCGCACATGCAGGTCTCCATGGTGTGGCTGCCCGAGGACGTCGAGCCGCCGGCCATCGGCACCGAGCTGGACGTCGAGGTGCGCATGACGACGGTCACCTTCGACCGGGTGCTGCTCACCTAGTCGAGGGCGACCTGTCCGGTGAGCCTTCGGTCACCGGACAAGGTCAACGTCACCTGGTCCGGGGCGCCGTCGAGGATCCCGCCGGCGGGGTCGTCGCTGCCGTCGGCACGGATCGGGTCGTGCCCGGGGGACCAGATGTCACGCACCACCAGCCCGGCCACCCACACGGTCACCAGGATGCGCAGCAGGGTGGCCCCGCTGTGGGACCACTCGGGGACGAACGCGGTGGCCGGATGGGTCAGCGCCTGCAGGTGCCACCACACGGCGATGAAGTACAGCGCCTCGGCGGTCGCCCAGACGAGCAGCTCGCGCCAGCGCGGCCGGGCCAGCGGGTACAGCGCGAGCATCCACAGCACGTACTGCGGCGAGTAGACCTTGTTGGTGACGGCGAACGCCACCACCACCAGGAACGCCAGCTGGCCCAGCCGCGGCCGCCGCGGTGCGGCCAGCGCCAGCCAGCCGATGCCCAGGCACAGCAGCAGCAGCGAGCCCGACGCGACCGGGTTGAGCGCCCAGGACGGCAGCGGCTGCCCGGCCCGCTCGAGGACGTACCACAGCGACCCGAAGCCGGCGCCGCGCTCCTGGGACAGTGAGTAGAACGCCCCCCAGCCGCTGGGCCACAGCACGGCGACCGGCAGGTTCACCGCCAGCCAGGCCAGCACTGCCGAGCCGGCGGTGCGCCAGAACACCGGCATCCGGCCGGCCCGCAGCGCGAGCACCAGGAGCGGGCCGAGCAGGACGACGGGGTAGAACTTCGCGGCGACCGCGAGCCCGAGCAGCACGCCGGCCAGCACCGGCCGGGACCTGGCCCAGGCCAGCAGGAACCCGGCGGTCAGGGCGACCGCCAACAGGTCCCAGTTGATGAACGCCGTGAGCACCAGCCCAGGCGCCAGGGCGAACAGGGCCGCGTCCCAGGGCCGTCGTCCCGCCGTCTTGGCGATCAGCCAGGTGGTGGCGAGCGCGCACGCGGTGAGCAGCACCACGTTCACGTCGAAGAAGGTGCGGCTGCGATCGGCCAGCCCGGCGCCGCCGTCGACCGCCTTGGTGACCCAGGCCGCGACCCACATGAAGCCACCGGTGAGCACCGGGTACTCCAGCGCCTGCGCGCCGCCGTCGACGGCGGCGTAGGGGTTGCCGGCGTCCGGCAGCCCGGCCCGGCCGCGGTACAGGAAAGCGATGTCGGAGTAGCACATCTGCGGGTACATCGAGTCGCTGGTCCAGGCGTTGGCCCGGCACGGCTGCTTGACCAGCAGGGCCAGCACCCCGGCCAGCGCCGTGAGCAGCAGCAGGACCGCCACCGCACGGGTGCCCCGTACCCGGCGCCCGGCCGGTCCGCCGACCAGCTCGGCTCCGGCGGCAACGACGGGGTCCTCCAGGCTCGGCAGCACCACCTCCGCCGCCGACGGCGTCATGGGCTGCTGCTGGGTGACGCCGCGGCCGGACTCGCCGCGCCGGACGGGCCCGGCCCCGGCAACCCGCTCGACGACGCGGAGGGCGCGGGGCTCGGCGAACCCGAGTCCGTCGGCGAGCCGCTGGCGGTGGCACTGGGCGAGCCGCTGGCCGAGGCACTCGCGGTCGGGCTGAGCGTGGGGCTGGCCGAGGGCGTCGGGCTGGCCGAGGGGGTCGGCTGGCCGCCGATGTGAGCCGGCTTGGGGAACGGCACGACCGGAGTGCCCTTCAGCGCGGCGGACATGTACGCGGTCCACATCCGGGCCGGGAACGACCCACCAGTCACCGACGTCATCCCTCCGACCCCAGCCATCGACTGCAGGCTACCGTCCGAGTTCGGCCGGAACATGGCAACCGCGGTGGCCAGCTGCGGCGTGTAGCCGACGTACCACGCCGACCGGTTGCTGTTCGTCGTCCCGGTCTTGCCGGCGGACGGCCGGCCCAGCTGCTGGGCGGCGAAGCCCGAGCCGTTGGTGACGACGCCCTGCAGCGCCCAGGTGACATCGGCCATGACGTCGGGGGCGAACACCCGGGCCGGCTGCGCGTTCAGCCGGTAGAGCACGCCGCCGCTGAAGGTCTTCACCGACAGGATGGACGTCGGCTGGGTGCGCAGCCCCTGGGCCGCGAACGTGGCGTACGCGCCGGCCATGTCGAGCACGGTGGGCGACGCGGTGCCCAGTGGCACGGTCAGCCCGTTGTCGATCGGGACGTCGTTCGGGACGCCGGCCCGCCGGGCCGCGTCGATCGACTTCTCCGAGCCGATCGTCTGGTTGACGTCGACGTAGACGGTGTTGACCGAGTCGGCGGTCGCCTGCATCAAGGTGATCATGCCGAACGACTCGTTGCCGAAGTTCGGCACGGTGTAGGTGCCCGAGCCGTCCGGTTTGACGAACGTCCGCGGGCTGTGGCCGTTCCAGGTGGAGTACAGCGAGACGCCGTTCTCCAGCGCCGCGGACAGCGTGAACGGCTTGAACGTGGAGCCGGCCTGCGGCTTGGCCTGAGTCGCGTCGTTGAACTGCTGCTGCTGGTAGTCCGCGCCGCCGTACATCGCCACGATCGCGCCGTTGGACGGGTCGACCGCCACCAGGCCCACCCGCACCCCCTGCGCGTTCGTCTTCGGCCGCTGGGCCGCGACGGCGGCGACCGCGGCGGCCTGCTTGGCCTTGTCGAAGCTGGACACGACCCGCAGCCCGCGGCCGCTGAGGTCCGCGTCGGTGAAGCCGCGCTGCAGCAGCTCCAGCCGCACCGTCTCCAGCAGGTAGCCCGAGGGCCCGGCCAGGGACGACGCCGCGGGCGCCGGCAGGATCTTGGGGAAGGTGGCGGCGGCCCGCTCGGCCGGGGTGAGCCAGCCGCTGGTGACCATCCCGTTCAGGACATAGTTGTACCGGTCGGTGAGCCCGTCCATGTTGGTCTCGGGGGCGTAGAAGCCGGGCGACTGGATCATCCCGGCGAGGACCGCGCCCTGCTCGAGGGTGAGCTGGGAGGCGTCCACGCCGAAGTAGGCCCTGGACGCCGCCTGGATCCCGTAGGTGCCACGGCCGAAGTAGATGGTGTTGAGGTAGTCCTCGAGGATCTGCTGCTTGGACAGCTGCCGGTCGATCTTGATCGCCAGGATGATGTCGGTGACCTTGCGCCGGACCGTCCGGTCCTGGACCAGGTAGTAGTTCTTGACCAGCTGCTGGGTGATGGTCGAGCCGCCCTGGATCGGGCCGCCGCGCAGGTCGTTCCAGGCCGCCCGGGCGATCCCGCTGACCGAGATGCCGCCCTCCTGGTAGAAGCCGCGGTCCTCGGCCGCGAGCACGGCCTGCTGCACGTGCACCGGGACCGAGCTGAGCTGGATCGAGGTGCGGTTGACGTCGCCGAGGCGGCCGAGCTCGTTGCGCCCGTCCGCGTAGTAGACGATCGTGGCCTGGCCGACGGCGTCCTGGTTCGGCACCGGGATGGCGGTCGACGCGTACAAGGCAGCGAACCCGACGACGCCCAGCAGCAGCGCGAGGCCGCCCATGAACAGCCACTGTCGCCAGGACGGCCACCAGCGCAGGACCCCACGACGACCGGCCCTCGGGTAGTCGATCCTCACCTGTCCTCGTCCTCGATCGTCGGCTGCCGACGCGGCGGTCGACGCGCCACTCCGTCACCCAGGACGTACGAGGTGACCAGGTGGTTCCATCCGCAGCCTTGGCAGACCTCCACGATGTACACGCGGAACTCGCCGTGCTCGCGGGCCATCTGCTCCAGCTCGCCGCTGGCTTTGATCCGCCCCGAATACTGCCCCAGCTCGTCCCCGAACACATAGTTGAGCGTGTCCAGCGGCTGCTTGGCGCACACCGGGCAGGGCCGTCCGGTCGGTTCCCCGTGGAACTTGGCGGCCCGCAGCAGGTACGGGTCCGCATCGCAGACGTCGGTCGTCGTGGCGCCGCCCGAGCGCAGCGCGCTGAGGGTCGCGCGCCGGGCCAGTGAGTAGTCGATCACCGACCGCTGCGACCACATGGCACTCCAGGGTACGGCGCGCGAACACAGCCTGAACGCTCGGTGACTTGCCCCAAGCGGCGGGTGCGGCTTATCGTCTCGATGTATCGACTCGATACATCGAACGTTCGAGTTCGACTGGCTGACCCGCTGCTGGCGAGAGGAGAGACCGTGCCCAAGCGCACCGGCGTCCTTGAGCTGGCCGTGCTGGGCCTGCTGCACCAGTCGCCGCTGCACGGCTACGAGCTACGCAAGCGACTGAACAGCCTGCTCGGGTCGTTCCGGGCCTTCTCCTACGGCTCCCTGTACCCGTGCCTGAAGGATCTCGTGGCCCGGGGCTGGATCGTCGAGGACACCTCGGCCGAGGCCGGCGCCTCGAGCCTGTCGGGCCGGCGGTCCCGGATCGTCTACAAGCTGACCGGCGAGGGCAAGGAAGCGTTCCACGAGCTGCTGTCCGAGGCGGGACCGGCGGCGTGGGACGACGAGAACTTCGGCGTCCACCTGGCCTTCTTCGGCCAGACCGACGCTGACGTCCGGATGCGCATCCTGCTGGGACGGCGCAGCCGGCTGGAGGAGCGGTTGGACAACCTGCGCCAGGCGTTGGCGCGGACCCGGGAACGGGTCGACACCTACACCCTCGAGCTGCAGCGTCACGGCCTGGAGTCGGTCGAGCGCGAGGTTCGGTGGCTGAACGAGCTGATCATCAACGAGCGGCAGGGCGACCAGCCCGAGCACCGCACCCAGCAGGCTGACCGGGTGCTCCCCGGAGCCGATGAGGACAAGGAGTAACCGGATGGGTCAGGTACGCGTGGCCATCGTGGGAGTCGGCAACTGCAGCTCCTCCCTGGTCCAGGGCGTCGAGTACTACCGCGACGCGGACGCCACAGCCAAGGTGCCCGGGCTGATGCACGTTCAGCTGGGCGCCTACCACGTGAGCGACCTGCAGTTCGTCGCGGCGTTCGACGTGGACGCCAAGAAGGTCGGCCAGGATCTCGCCCACGCGATCTTCGCGAGCGAGAACAACACCATCAAGTTCGCCGACGTCCCGCCGCTCGGGATCACCGTGCAGCGCGGGCACACCCTCGACGGCCTGGGCAAGTACTACCGGGAGACCATCACCGAGTCAGACGAGGAAGCAGTCGACGTCGTCGCCGCACTGCGCGAGTCGCGGGCCGACGTGCTGGTCTGCTACCTGCCCGTGGGCTCGGAGGACGCCGCCCGGTTCTACGCGCAGTGCGCGCTGGACGCCGGCGTCGGCTTTGTCAACGCGTTGCCGGTGTTCATCGCGGGCACCAAGGAGTGGGCCGACAAGTTCACCGCGGCCGGGCTGCCCATCGTCGGTGACGACATCAAGTCGCAGGTGGGTGCCACCATCACGCACCGCGTGCTCGCCAAGCTGTTCGAGGACCGCGGCGTGATGCTCGACCGCACGATGCAGCTCAACGTCGGCGGCAACATGGACTTCATGAACATGCTTGAGCGGGAGCGGCTGGAGTCGAAGAAGATCTCCAAGACCCAGTCGGTCACCTCGCAGCTGCGCCACGACCTCGGCAAGGGCAACGTGCACATCGGCCCGTCCGACTACGTGGCCTGGCTCGACGACCGCAAATGGGCGTACGTCCGGCTCGAGGGCCGCGCGTTCGGCGACGTCCCGCTGAACCTCGAGTACAAGCTCGAGGTCTGGGACTCCCCGAACTCCGCCGGTGTCATCATCGACGCCGTCCGCTGCGCCAAGATCGCCATGGACCGAGGCATCGGCGGCCCGCTGCTCGGCCCGTCGGCGTACTTCATGAAGTCACCGCCGGTGCAGTACCGCGACGACGAAGCCCGGCAGATGGTCGAGGACTTCATCGCCGGCGAGTAGCCGCCGCGTCCGTCCGCTCCTCATCGACAGGGGGCCCGCCGTTCGGTGGGCCCCCTGTCGCCGTCCTGGCGCCGGGTGCCGCCCGGCTAGCCTTCCCCCGTGCCGTCGGCTGCGGATCTGCGAACGATCCTGTCCGGCCGCGGCTTTCGGCTGCTGTACGCCACCCGGCTGCTGGCCCAGTCCGCCGACGGCCTGCTGCAGGCCGGCCTCGCGTCCTACGTGCTGTTCTCCCCCGAGCGGCAGGCGGACGGCGGGAAGGTGGCGGCCGCGTTCGCCGCCCTGCTGCTGCCGTACTCGCTGGTCGGGCCGTTCGCCGGCGTGCTGCTGGACCGCTGGCGGCGACAGCGGGTGCTGGTTCTCGCCAACGTGGTGCGCGGGGCGCTGGTGGCCGTGCTCGCGCTGCTCGTGTGGGACGGCAGCACGGGGGTCGGCTTCCTCGCGGTGGCCCTGTGCGTGCTGGGTGTGAACCGGTTCTTCCTGGCCGGGCTGTCGGCCGCGCTGCCGCACGTGGTGGAGCCGAGCCGGCTGGTGACGGCGAACGCGCTGGCCGCGACATCGGGGACGGTCGCGGCGGCCCTGGGCGCCGCGCTGGGGCTGGTGGTGCGCGCGGTGGGGGGCGGCAGCGACCTCGTGGCTGCGGGGACGGTCGTCGTGGCCGGGCTGGGCTACCTCGCATCGGCCACCGTCGCGATCCGGCTGGGCCGCGACGAGCTCGGTCCGGAGCGTGGGGATGGGCTGCCGAGGGTGCTCGAGGCGCTGAGCGGGGTCGTGGCCGGGATGGCGGCCGGGGTGCGGCACCTGTCCGCCCGACCACGGCCCGCGCGCGCACTCGCCGCGGTCGGCTGGTACCGGTTCCTGTTCGGGCTGATGACCGTGCTCGTCGTGCTGCTCGAACGGGGCTACTTCCACGCCCCTTCGGACGCCAACGGCGGGCTGCGCGGCGTGAGTCTGGTGTTCGCGGCCACCGGTCTGGGGGTGCCGGTCGGCGCCGTCCTCACGCCGGCAGCGGTGCGTCGGATCGGGCCGGACCGATGGGTCACGGTGCTGCTGGTCGCGTCCGGGGTCGGGGTGGTGGCCCTCGGGCTCCCCTTCCTGGAGGTGCCGCTGGCGCTGCTCGGGTTCGTGCTGGGTCTGACCGGCCAGGGCATCAAGCTCTGCGCGGACACCGCGGTCCAGCAGGGCGTGGAGGACCGCTACCGGGGCCGGGTCTTCGCGCTCTACGACATGCTCTTCAACGTGACCTTCGTGGCTGCGGCCGGGCTGGCGGCGGCCACCTTGCCGGTCGACGGGCACTCGGCGGCCGTGCTGGCCGGAACAGCCGGCGGCTTCCTGCTGGGCGCGGCGGCCTACGCCCGGGCCAGCGCATCGGACGTCACCGGGTGAGCCGCCCCACCCTGGTCAACTTCGCGAGGACCACCAGCGGAGGAGCTCGGCTTCGGCCTCGTCGGTCGGGAGCGGGCCGCGGTCCAGGCGCAGCTCGAGCAGGTGCTGGTACGCCTGGCCCACCAGCGGGCCGGGTGGGATCCCCAGCAGGGCCATGATCTGGGTGCCGTCGAGGTCCGGGCGGATCGCGGCCAGCCCCTCCTCCTCGGACAGCCGGGCGATCCTGGCCTCGAGGTCGTCGTAGGTGTGGGCCAGCTCGGCCGCCTTGCGCCGGTTGCGCGTGGTGCAGTCGGCCCTGGTCAGCTTGTGCAGCCGGTCCAGCAGCGGCCCGGCGTCGCGCACGTACCGGCGCACCGCCGAGTCGGTCCACTGACCCGTCCCGTACCCGTGGAAGCGCAGGTGCAGCTCGACCAGCCGGGTCACGTCGTCCACGACGTCCTTGCCGAACCGCAGTGCCTGCAGCCGCTTGCGGGCGATCTTCGCGCCGACCACCTCGTGGTGGTGGAAGCTCACCCCGCCGCCGGCCTCGAACCGCCGGGTCCGGGGCTTGCCGACGTCATGCAGCAGGGCGGCCAGCCGCAGCACGAGGTCCGGGCCGGGCACCGGGCCGCCCGGGCCGTCCTCGAGCGTGATGGCCTGCTCCAGCACGGTGAGCGTGTGCTCGTAGACGTCCTTGTGCCGGTGGTGCTCATCGATCTCCAGCCGCAGCTGCGGCAGCTCGGGCAGCACGTGCCCGGCCAGGCCGGTGTCCACGAGCAGGGTCAGGCCCACCCGTGGGTCGGCCGCACAGACCAGCTTCTCCAGCTCGCCGCGGACCCGCTCCGCGGAGACGATCTCGATCCGCTGCGCCATCGCGGCCATGGCCCGAACGATGTCCGGCTCGACGGCGAGCCCGAGCTGGGAGGCGAACCGGGCCGCCCGCAGCATCCGCAGCGGGTCGTCGGAGAAGGACTCCTCCGGGGTGCCGGGGGTGCGCAGCACCTTCCTGGCCAGGTCGCCGAGCCCGCCGAAGAGGTCGACGAACTCCCGCTGGGGCAGCCGCACCGCCATCGCGTTGACGGTGAAGTCCCGGCGCCGCAGGTCGCCCTCGAGGTCGTGGCCGTAGGTGACCTCGGGCTTGCGGGTGGCCCGGTCGTAGGCGTCCGAGCGGTAGGTCGTGATCTCCAGCCGGTACCCGCCGCGCAGCGCACCGACGGTGCCGAACGCGATGCCGACGTCCCAGGTCGCCTGGGCCCAGCCCTCGAGCAGGGCCAGCGACTCCTCGGGCCGGGCCGACGTCGCGAAGTCCAGGTCGGCGCCGAGTCGGCCCAGCAGCGCGTCGCGCACCGATCCGCCGACCAGCGCCAGCTCGTACCCGCCCGCCCGGAACCGCTTGCCGACCGTGTCCACCACCGGCGACACGTGCAGCAGCTCGGCGACGGCGCGCCGCTGCGCGGCGTCGAGCTCGGCGGCGGATCGGTCGTGGGGATCGGGCACGGGAGGCAAGGGTACGCACGTGGTCCCGCCCGGGCCGCTCCCGCACTCGTACGATCCACGGGTGACCCCTGCCCAGCGTCGGCCCCGCACGCCCGCCGTGGAGGAGGTCTCCGCCGGTGGGCTGGTGGTCGACCCGGCCAGCTTGGTCGTCGCGGGGGCGCTCATCGCCCGGCGCAACCGCAGGGGCCGGCTCGAGTGGGTGCTGCCCAAGGGACACGTGGAGGTCGGGGAGTCCACCGAGGAGGCCGCCGTGCGGGAGGTCGCCGAGGAGACCGGTATCCGCGGCCGGATCATCGCGCCGCTGGGCACCATCGACTACTGGTTCTTCGCCAACGGCCGACGCATCCACAAGACCGTGCACCACTTCCTGCTCGAGGCGGCCGGCGGGGAGCTGTCGGACCTCGACGCCGAGGTCGAGCAGGTGGCCTGGGTTCCGCTGGGCGAGGCGGCCGGGCGGCTCGCCTTCGCCGACGAGAAGCGGCTGGTCGACCGGGCCTTCGACGTGCTCGCGGAGACCGCGTGACCGCACGACCGCGGCGCCCACGGGCGGCTGCGGTGGCCCTGGCGGTGCTGGTGGCGTCGGTGGCCCTGCTGCTGGACGGCCACCCGCTCCCGGCCGCGGCCCAGACCACCACCCAGCCGCTGAAGATCACGGTCACCGAGCTCAGCCCGCTGGCCCCCACGGCAGCAGACACCGTGCACCTGGCCGGTCGGGTGACGAACAGCGGGGACAGCCCGGTGACCGACCTGATCGTCCAGCTCAGGGTGTCGTCGCGGCCGCTGCTGTCCCGCTCCGCGCTCGCGGCCTCCGCCTC
>DATCDE010000127.1 GCA_036510875.1 Actinomycetes bacterium | reverse complement strand
AACCACCCGCCCAACTACGGCCCCGGAACACCACCCCAGCCGAACAAGACGAGGCCGCTGACGCTGTCGGAGCCGTCGCCTAACATCAACTCACGGCGAACCCACGTCCGAGCATTTACACCGGATCTGGGACGCGACCGGAGTCAGCTCGGGAGTATCACTTCCCGTCAGGACGCAGATTGCTGAGACTCCTCCACCTGGTCAGGTGAAACGAAGTTGCACGAGCCGGCGTGGCCCTGGTCCAGGGTGCAGGTGCGTCCGGTTGCCAGGTGCACCTGGCCGCAGACGCCCGTGTCGGCCAATTCTTCATCGACCGAGGCGTTGTGGAGATCCTGGCGATCACCATCCGGATCCGGGGGTGCGTTCATGGCGCGCTCCCTCTCGTCGGTCAGTTGACGGTGGCTGCCTACGTCGGCGACGCGGGTGGGGCCTGGGTAGGAGGAGAATCGGTCTGTGCGTTGAGGCCAGCACCGTTGCGCGCATCGGTAGGCCGCGCATCGGGCGCCCGGGCCGCGCGATCGGCCTCGCGCTGATCGATGAGGTCGTCACGGTCCTGGCTGACTGCGGCTGTTTCCCGGCGCGCCTCTTGAAGGTCGCTGCGCGCGGCCCGGCCCCGACGAGAGGTACGGCGAGCACCGGCCAACAGCAGGCCCAGCCCAAGCACCGCGACCGCCCCGACCACGATGCCGTACAGAAACAGCGTGCCGGTCGAGCCGGTCACGTGGTAGCCGAACACGGAGAATCCGCTGGTCAACTCATGCCCGCTGCCCGCGTTGCCGAGCACACCGGCGACACCAACGACCACCGCTGCCACAAAGACAATCAACCCAAGAATGACAATCATGACGACCCACCAAGGCCTAGACGACTCGACACCTGCTCCGACCCCCGCGTCGGCGGTTCAGGACCCCCCCGGCAGCGATCACGCCCGCGCCTCGGCACGTCGTCACCTTCTGCGCACGATGAAAAACACCAAGGCGATGATGGCGAGGACCAGCACAATCGTGATGAGCAGACCTTGGGACATGTGAGCACCTCCTACTCATGTTGCGGTTACAGCGAAGCGCCCTGCGGTCAACGTGCTGATGGCCCCGCTGTCCGTTAAGCGGCGGAGCGGCAGGGCCTGGGCGGACCAAGCGCGCGAGACACTCGGAGCGTGCCACCCCCGCGCCTGGACCGCGAGGCTCGTGTCGTTACTTCCGGTGCAGAGCGTCCTTCGTCTTGTCGACGGCCTCCTCGACCTTGTCCTTGGTCTTGTCGACCACCTCTTCGACCTTGTCCTTCGCGTGGTCGACCTTCTCCTCGGCCTCACCCGTGCGCCGATCTGTCTTGCCTTCAGATTCGAGGTCCTTGTTGCCGGTCAGGACGCCCGCGGCCTCCTTGGCGTGGCCCTTGACCTCATCAGACTTCGCACTCATCGCGCACCACCCTTCCTCGTCGCGCACCCCCCACCATGGTCCGGATGCCACCGGCCCTGCCAGAGGCCATCGTCCTCTTGACCCGGGTCCCCTAACACCGTTCGACCAACTCGCTTTGGTTGAGGGGAGAGCACCGAATGCCGGATGACCCGCGCTGGAACGGCACCTACGTGCTGGGTTGGTGGGCCCGCTCGGCCATGCGATCGGTGGCGTGCCTGGTCGCGTCGAGGGTCGCTCCGTGTCCTGCCTGGTCGAGGAGCACGAGATCGCTGTGCGGCCAGGCACGGTGGAGGTCGACGGCAACGTCGGGTGGGCTGCTGAGGTCGTCGCGGCCGTGGATGAGAACTCCCGGGGTGCCGTGCAGGCGGTCCATCTGTGACTGGATCTAACCCTCGGGCAGGAAAGCGGCGTGGCTCCAGTAGTGCGTCACGAGTCGGGGGAAGCCCAGCCGAAAGCGCGGGTCGCGGTAGCGAGGGTTGGGTCGGTGCTCGGGGGTGGTGGCGACGTGGGTGTCTACCCACGCGCACCACGCCTGCGCGGCCGGACCGTGCACCGCAGAGTCAGGGTTCATCAGCAGCCGGTGGTAGCCGGCGGCGATGTTCCCGTCCCGCTCGGTTGGCGGGAGCACGGACACGAAACGAGCATTTGCCTATCCGGTGTGCGGCAATCGTCGCCAAAGAGGGCTCCACAATTCCGGCGGTGCCGATCATCGTGATGTCGTTCATCAAGCGACCGGGGATCGACGCTTTACCGTCAAGGCCACTGATTTGCCCGAAGGCTATCTGGGGGACTTAGCCGAGCGTCCGCTGAACATGGAGCAAGGGGCCGCCTGCAGGTTCCACGGCGCTCTCAATCTTCCGGCGGACGTTCTTGAGCGGCGCGGAAACTTGCGGCTGGGACCTCTCGTGACGTGGCACCGGTACCGGAGTCGGTTACGGTTCTAGTGCTGAGGGCCTAACTTGTGGGATCGGCCCGCCCGCAGCAGGCAGGGGAGGGCACCTTGCGTACCTCCGTTGGGAGGCGCGTCAGCGTGTCTGACC
>DATCDE010000126.1 GCA_036510875.1 Actinomycetes bacterium | reverse complement strand
AACCACCCGCCCAACTACGGCCCCGGAACACCACCCCAGCCGAACAAGACGAGGCCGCTGACGCTGTCGGAGCCGTCGCCTAACATCAACTCACGGCGAACCCACGTCCGAGCATTTACACCGGATCTGGGACGCGACCGGCAACCGGCAACGGCCTCTTAGTAGGGCTCGGGAGTTTCGGTCAGGGGCGATCCGGCACGTCTGTCCGCCGCCGTCCTTGGGCGTTCGTGTGTGTCGTCGCGCTTTGCGCCGCTAACACACTGTTAACAGACGATCTAGAGGCCGGTCCCACGGATCTCGGAATCGACCTCTGACCTGCACCTATGCGGTGGGCGATACAGGACTTGAACCTGTGACCTCTTCCGTGTCAAGGAAGCGCGCTAGCCAGACTGCGCCAATCGCCCTCATCGTGCGAGGTGGAGACGGGATTTGAACCCGTGTACACGGCTTTGCAGGCCGTTGCCTCGCCTCTCGGCCACTCCACCGGAACCAGGCCCACAGGGCCCCCTCCGAGCGGACGACGGGACTCGAACCCGCGACCCTCACCTTGGCAAGGTGATGCGCTACCAACTGCGCTACGTCCGCATGCGCGCCGGGTTGCCCCTGCGCAGCGAAGCCAAACGATAGCCGATGTCGCCGAGCCGATCCAAAGCAGCCCAGCCACCCGCGTGGTGAGGCAGGATCACGCCGTGACCGACGACCCACGCTGGCCGCGCGCCGCGACTTGGCTGGCCGCTGGGCCGGGCGACCGGTCGGTGGACCTCGCCGTCCTCGGCGTTCCCGCCCACTGGACGTCGCTGTCCCCGACCGGGGCCGACGCGACCCCGGCTGCGGTCCGGTGGGCGTTGGCCCGGTACTCGACGTACGCCGCGCAGCGAAACGCCGACCTCGCAGGTCTGGCCCCGGTCGACCTCGGCGACCTGCCGGACCCGGACGGCGACGAGGCCGCCACGACAGCGTCCGCCGAGCGGGCGGTACGCACGTCCCGGCTGCTCGTCGCGGTGGGCGGGGACAACTCGATCACGTTCGCGGCTGGGCGGGGCGCCCTCGGGGTCGACCTGCAGCACGCCGGGCTGGTGACCCTGGACGCCCACCACGACCTGAGGGACGGCGTGAGCAACGGCTCGCCGGTGCGCCGGCTGGTGGAGGAGGCGGGCCTGGACCCCAGCCGGATCGCCCAGGTTGGCATCTCCGACTTCGCGAACAGCCGCGCCTACACGGAGCGGGCCCGGGAGTGGGGCCTGCATGTGCTACGACGGGACGACGTGGAGCGGCGCGGGATCACGGCGTGCATGCAGGAGGCACTGGCGGTGGCCGGCGCGGCGGGCGGGCCGGTGTACGTCGACCTGGACGTCGACGTCTGCGACCGGTCGGTGGCGCCCGGCTGCCCAGCGTCCGCCCCTGGAGGGCTGGCGGCGCACGAGCTGCGCGAGGCGGCGTTCCTCGCGGGAAGCCACCCGCAGGTGACCGCCCTCGACATCACCGAGGTGGACGCCACCGCGGACACCCCGGACGACCGCACCGTGCGGCTGGCAGCGCTGTGCCTCCTGGAGGCCGCCGCCGGACTGGCCCTGCGCCCCCCGTCGCGACCTACGTTCCAGTAGCGCGACGTTGGGGCGATTCAGCCTTATCGTGGTCGTCCTGGCCCGCCAGGCGCTGGCTGACCTCGGGTCGCCCACCGCGCCGGCGGCCTGACCCCCCGGGTCCTACGGTCCGGTCGTGAGGATTCGTGACCGCCGAACTCGCAGTACGGGACCGGAGGCGCCGGAGTCAGGGGCAACGTCGGGCAGGGTGCGGGAGGGGATGACTGAGGCGCTGGCCCACCTCGGTGGGCAGCTGGCGACCGGGCTAGTCGAGGTCGTGGACGACCCGGCGGTCCTCGACCGCGGCTGGTGGGCCGTCGTCGCCGGCTTCGAGGGCGAGTTCCTCGCGGCCCGGTTCGCCGACGTCCGACCCGCGCCGCTCCCGACTCGACCCTGGCCGGGCATCGACCGTGACGAGTGGACGTCCACCCTGGGCCAGGACGGCTACGTGGCCGCGGTCGAGGAGGTGCGCGCCCGGATCGCGGCGGGGGACGTCTACCAGGTGAACGTGTGCCGGGTGCTGTCCGCACCGCTGCCGTCGGGCGCCGACCTGGTCGGCCTGGCCGGCCTGCTCGCCGCCGGGAACCCGGCACCCCACCAGGGCGTGCTGCGGCTCCCCGATCACGGTCTGCAGGTGGCCACCGCCTCGCCCGAGCTGTTCCTGCGCAGGGATGGCCGGACCGTGGTATCTGGGCCGATCAAGGGCACCGGGCGGGTCGCCGCCGACCTGCTGCTCAAGGACCGCGCCGAGAACGTCATGATCGTCGACCTGGTGCGCAACGACCTTGGCGCGGTGTGTGAGACCGGCACGGTCGAGGTGCCCGACCTGATGGCGCTCGAGGAGCATCCGGGCCTGGTGCACCTGATGTCCCGGGTCCGTGGCCGGCTACGCGGCGACGTCGGCTGGCCCAGCTGCTGGCCGCCGCGTTCCCTCCCGGGTCGGCGAGCGGTGCCCCGAAGTCCAGTGCGCTGCGGGCCATCAACGACCTCGAGCACACCCCGCGCGACGTCTACTGCGGTGCGGTGGGGTGGGTCGACGCCGACGCCGGGACCGCCGAGCTCGCGGTGGCGATCCGCACGTTTTGGGCGTCGTCCGGCATGATCCGGTTCGGGACGGGCGCGGGCATCACCTGGGGCTCGGACGCGTACGGTGAGTGGGCGGAGACCGAGCTCAAGGCGGACCGGCTGCTGGCGGTGGCCGCGCAGGAGGTGCAGGCGTGAGGACGTGGGTCAACGGCCGGCTGCTGGACGCCGACGCTGCCACGGTCTCGGCCTTCGACCACGGGCTCACCGTGGGAGACGGCGTGTTCGAGACGCTCAAGGTCGTCCGGGGGGTGCCGTTCGCGCTGACCCGGCACCTGGACCGGCTGCGGGCGTCGGCCGCCGGGCTCGGCCTTGCCGCCCCGGCGGATGCCGACATCCGGGCCGCGGTGGCCGAGGTGCTGGGCGCGCACGACCAGGCCGAGGTGGGCCGGCTGCGGATCACCCTCACCGGCGGCCGCGGGCCGCTGGGCTCGGACCGGGGCAGCGCCGGCCCGACCCTCGTCGTCGCTGTGAGCGCCGCCTCGCCGTGGCCGGCCACCACCCGGCTGGGCGCCGTCCCCTGGCCGCGCAACGAGCGGTCGGCGGTCGTTGGGTTGAAGACCACCTCGTACGCCGAGAACGTCGTGGCGCTCGCCCACGTGAAGGCTGCCGGCGCGGGGGAGGCGCTCTTCCTGGACACCCGCGGCCACCTGTGCGAGGGCACCGGCTCGAACGTCTTCGTCGTCGTGGGCGGCCGGCTGCTCACCCCGGCGCTGTCCACTGGCTGCCTGGCCGGGGTGACCCGAGCGCTCGTGCTCGAGTGGGTGGGCGCCGAGGAGGTCGAGCTGCCAGCCGCCGTGCTCGAGGACGCCGAAGAGGTGTTCATCACGTCGTCCACCCGGGACGTGAGTCCGGTCGAGGCCGTCGACGACCGCGCTTACCTCGCGCCGGGCCCGGCGACCGCGCAGGCGCAGCGGGTGTTCGCCGAGCGGTCTGCGGCCGACCTCGACCCCTGAGCCACGGAATTCGGGGAAGACGGACCGGCCCGGGCGTGGTTACGGTGGTGGTGTGGCACGCAGCGACGGCGACCCGCTGGACCTGGCGGTCGATGACCGCCAGCAGCCGGCCCAGGGCCCGTGGTACCTGCGGCTGCGCGACCGTGCGCGGGACTGCCGCGCAACCGACCTGGCCTGGCGGGCGGTCGTGTTCGGCCTGGGCTGGACGGTCGTGGCCGCCGGCCTGCTCATGCTGGTGCTCCCCGGGCCGGGCTGGGCGGTGGTCTTCCTGGGGCTGGCCATCCTCGGGTCGGAGTTCGCCTGGGCCCGCCAGCTGCTGCGCCGGTCCAGGGAGTGGGTCCGCCGGGCCGCGCGGCAGGCCCGTAACCCGGCTCGTCGACGACGCAACCTGCTGCTGTGCTGCTCCGGTCTGCTGACGCTTGCGCTCGCAGCCACGTGGTACCTGGCGACCTACGGCCTCACGCTCGACGGCCCGCATGCCTGGTTCGGGCTCTAGGCAGTCTTTCCACTGGGGTAGAGTTTCGCCTCGCTCAGGGCGATTGGCTCAGTGGTAGAGCGCCTCGTTCACACCGAGGAGGTCACTGGTTCGAACCCAGTATCGCCCACTGGGTATATCTGCAGGTCAGATAACATGTTGATCTACGAAATTCGGATCCCGTGCCACGATCCGTGCCATTGATCTTGAAGCAATCGTGGCCCAGGTGACGGTCCCTGCCTAGCCGTTTGGTCGTCATGGCTGATAGCCCTCGAGGCGCCCCGCTGCTCGGTCCCTCGCCCGAGCGGTCTGGGGCCTCAGCTCTGCCCAGGCATCCGTTCGGCGTTGGGTTTGGCCGGGACGGCCAGCGGTGGTTGGGTCGTGCCGCCGGATAGCGGCTCCTGTGGCGTCTGCGCTTTCGCGACAACTTCACTCCCAACAAGTGCCACCGGGAGGCTCGGCCAGAGGTACTGCGTGGCTGGCGTCTTCGGCCGACGCGACGCTTCGATCAAGCAGCCCGCCAAGCACTCCCGTCGCGGCTACCCACCAGACGAACGGCCAGTCCTTCAGGTCGAACCAATCGGCGCCGGGGGTACCCCGCCCCCTCTCTCCGTGTTTCCCGAGAATGAGACCCCTCACCGCTACGGTCGACGCGTGGTGCGTCCTGAAAGTTGGATCAGGCCTGCGGGTGTGAGTCCCGCCTGGGTAGGTACCGGAGCGCCCAGTAGCAGACCCCGGTTCGTTGGAGAGATCTGGCGGGCTGAGCGGGGTGTCGAGAGCCTCTTCGGAGGGAG
>DATCDE010000125.1 GCA_036510875.1 Actinomycetes bacterium | reverse complement strand
TGGACGACGAGGTCGACGAGCTTGATCCCTACAAAGGGCAGGATCAGCCCGCCCAGGCCGTACACGTACAGGTTGCGCCGCAGCATCTGCGCTGCAGAGCTCGGGGTGTAGCGGACGCCGCGCAGTGAGAGTGGCACCAGCGCGAGGATGATGAGCGCGTTGAAGATGACCGCCGACAGGATCGCCGACTCCGGGTTGTGCAGGTGCATGATGTTCAGCACCGCAAGCCCCGGGAAGACCCCGACGAACATGGCCGGGATGATCGCGAAGTACTTCGCGACGTCGTTGGCGATCGAGAAGGTGGTCAGCGACCCACGGGTGATCAGCAGCTGCTTGCCGATGGCCACGATCTCGATGAGCTTGGTCGGGTCGGAGTCGAGGTCGACCATGTTCCCGGCCTCCTTGGCCGCCGACGTGCCGGTGTTCATGGCCACGCCGACATCGGCCTGCGCCAGGGCCGGTGCGTCGTTCGTGCCGTCACCGGTCATCGCCACGAGCTTGCCGCCCTCCTGCTCTCGGCGGATCAGCGCCATCTTGTCCTCCGGAGTTGCCTCCGCCAGGAAGTCGTCGACGCCGGCCTCGTCGGCGATGGCGCGGGCGGTGAGCTGGTTGTCGCCGGTGATCATCACGGTGCGGATGCCCATCCGGCGCAGCTCGTCGAACCGGGCCCGCATGCCCTCCTTGACGACGTCCTTGAGGTGGATGACGCCGAGCACCCGTGCGGTGCCGGTCGCGTCCATGGCACCGACGACCAGCGGGGTGCCGCCGGATGCGGAGATCCCGTCCACGACCTCGCCGGCCTGGTGCGGCATCGTGCCGCCGTTCTCCCGTACCCAGGTGACGACCGCCGATGCCGCGCCCTTGCGGATCTGCCGGCCGTCGTCGAGGTCGACGCCGCTCATGCGGGTCTGCGCGGTGAACGGGACGAAGTGGGCGTGGCCCAGCTCGCCCTCGTGCCGTTCGCGCAGGCCGTAGTGCTCCTTGGCGAACACGACGATCGAGCGACCCTCGGGCGTCTCGTCCGCGAGCGACGACAGCTGGGCGGCGTCGGCCAGCTCGTCCGCACCGACCCCGTCCATCGGCACGAAGTCGCTGGCCTGCCGGTTGCCGAGCGTGATGGTGCCGGTCTTGTCGAGCAGCAGCGTGTTGACGTCCCCGGCGGCCTCCACGGCGCGGCCAGACATCGCCAGCACGTTGCGCTGGACCAGCCGGTCCATCCCGGCGATGCCGATCGCGGACAGCAGCGCCCCGATGGTGGTCGGGATCAGGCACACGAGCAGGGCGACCAGGACGGTCACCGACTGCTGCGCACCCGAGTAGATCGCCAGCGGCTGCAGGGTCGCCACTGCGAGGAGGAAGATGATCGTCAGGGCCGCGAGCAGGATGTTGAGCGCGATCTCGTTGGGTGTCTTCTGCCGCGACGCCCCCTCCACGAGGGCGATCATCCGATCGATGAAGGTCTCGCCCGGCCGGCTGGTGATCTGCACGACGATCCGGTCGGAGAGCACCTTGGTGCCGCCGGTCACCGACGACCGGTCCCCGCCGGACTCGCGGATCACCGGGGCTGACTCGCCGGTGATCGCCGACTCGTCGACGCTGGCCACACCTTCGACGACGTCACCATCACCGGGAATGACCTGCCCCGCCTCGCCCAGCACGTGGTCTCCGAGGACGAGCGCCGTCGCGGCGACCTCCTCGACCCGCACCGACCCAGGGTCATCACCGGGCGTCCAGTCGACCAGGCGCCGCGCGACTGTCCTCGTGCGGGTCTTGCGCAGCGTCTCGGCCTGGGCCTTGCCACGGCCCTCGGCCACAGCCTCGGCCAGGTTGGCGAACACCACGGTGAGCCACAGCCAGGCCGTGATCGCCCAGCCGAACACCGACGGGTCCTTGACGGACAACGCGGTGGTCAGCACGGCGCCGACCTCGACGATCAGCATCACCGGGTTGCGCCACATCACGCGCGGGTCCAGCTTGCGCAACGCGTCGGGCAGCGCCTTGACCAGCATCGCGGTGTCGAGCGCACCTGCCGACACTCGGCGCGGGCTCTCGGGCGTCGCCGCGGGATCGGCCGGCTGGGGAGTCCCAGGGGCAACGGTGGTGGTGGGCATCAGTGCAGGCCTTCCGCGAGCGGTCCCAGCGCCAGCGCCGGGAAGTAGGTCAGAGCGACGACGATGAGGATCACACCGAGCAGCAGCCCGACGAACAGTGGGCGGTGGGTCGGCAGGGTGCCCGCGGTCACCGGCACCGGCTGCTGCCGGGCCAGCGACCCGGCCAGCGCGAGCACGAAGACGATCGGCAGGAACCGGGCGAGCAGCATGGCCAGGCCGAGCGCGGTGTTGTACCAGACGGTGTTCACGCCGAGACCGGCGAACGCCGAGCCGTTGTTGTTGCTCGCCGAGGTGAAGGCGTACAGCACCTCGGACAGGCCGTGCGGACCGGCGTTGAGCATCGTCGCCCGCTCCCCCGGCAGCGCCATGGCGATCCCGGTGCCGATCAGCACGCAGGCCGGCGTGGCCAAGATGTACAGGCTGGCGAGCTTCATCTCCCGCCCTCGGATCTTCTTCCCCAGGTACTCGGGGGTCCGCCCCACCATCAAACCGGCGACGAACACGGCCACCACGGCGAGCACGAGCATCCCGTACAAGCCCGAGCCTGTACCGCCCGGCGCGACCTCGCCGGTCATCATGTCGAAGATCGTGATCCCACCGCCGAGGGGGGTGAAGCTGTCATGGAAGCTGTTCACCGCGCCGGTCGAGGTCAACGTCGTCGATGCTGCGAACAACGACGACGCCGGGACGCCGAACCGCGCCTCCTTGCCCTCCATCGCGGCCCCGGCCGCTTGCAGGGCCGAGCCGTGATGGGCGGTCTCGAAAGCGGTGATGCCGATCACCGAGATGACCCAGATGGTCACCATCGCGGCCAGGATCGCATAGCCCTGGCGGACGTCGCCGACGAGCTTGCCGAAGGTGCGCGGCAGTGAGAACGGGATCATCAGGAGCAGGAAGATCTCGACCAGGTTGGTCCACTTGGTCGGGTTCTCGAACGGGTGCGCGGAGTTGGCGTTGTAGAAGCCGCCGCCGTTGGTGCCCAGCTCCTTGATGACCTCCTGCGAGGCGACCGGCCCCCCGGTGAGGGTCTGCTGTCCGCCGGCCAGCGTGGTGACCGTGTCGTACCCGTGGAAGTTCTGGATCGCCCCGCCCACCAGCAGCACGACCGCGAACACGAACGCCAGCGGCAGCAGGATGCGCAGGGATCCCCGGGTCAGGTCGACCCAGAAGTTGCCCAGCCGGTCGGTGCGGGACCGGGCGAAACCCCGCACCAGCGCCACGGCCACCGCCATCCCGACGGCGGCCGAGGCGAAGTTCTGCACGGCCAGCCCGCCCATCTGGACCAGGTGGCCCATCGTGCTCTCACCGGAGTACGACTGCCAGTTCGTGTTGGTGACGAAAGAGGCCGCGGTGTTCCAGGCCTGGTCCGCCTTGACCGCGGGGAAGCCGAGCGAGAGCAGCAGGTGCTGCTGCAGGCGCTGGAAGCCGTACAGGAACAGCACGCTCACCAGGGAGAACGCGAGCACGCTGCGCAGGTACGTCGACCAGCGCTGGTCGGCGTCCGGGTCGACGCCCATCACCCGGTATAGGCCGCGCTCGACCCGGTTGTGCCGGGTGCCGGCATAGACCCGCGCCATGTAATTGCCCAGCGGCACATGCACCGCTGCAAGCAGCACAACAAGGAGACCGGCCTGCAGCAGACCGGCGGTGGTGTCAGACATCAGAACCTCTCCGGAAAGACCAACGCCACGACGAGGTAGATCACGATGGCCACGGCGAGGACAAGACCCACGATGTTCTCGGCGGTCACAGCTTCTCCACCCCCTTGACCACCAGGGCGAGCACACCGAACACGGCGAGGGTCAACAGCACGAACGCAACATCAGCCATGCCGGAAGTACACACCGGACCGAACGCGAGGATCCTCAGCCTTGACGCGCTATTTACGGCCCCGCGGAGAATCAGTACGCGGCGTTGACGTCTGTCGCGTTCGCGCTGCTGACCCTCGCCCGGGCTTGCTCGCCGCCAAGGACCGGGAGAACCCCGGCCGCCACGCAAACCCCATCGACGGCGCGTTCAACGTCCCAGCCGCCCAACTGCGCAGCGACGCGTCGTGGGTGGGCGGTCTCGCCATACGGAATCAGGACGACAATGGCGACCGCAGGAACCTCTGCGACGATCTGTGCCTGGACACCGTGACAACGGAGAGGCGGCCGCGATGACGAGCATCGTCGGTGGCGCACCTGGGCAAGCCCGCGGTCACCCGTCGATGCCTGCCGGAAGCTTGTGATGAGGTTATCGGGCCTGCTGAAACGTGACCGGGTGGCGGCCGCGGCGGCCCTGCTGGCGCCGCTGGTCGTGTGCGCCGTCTTGTCGTTGTTCCCGGACTGGCTCCCGAACACCGACGCGGCGCTGGTGCTGGTTCTCGTCGTGGTCGCGGTGGCAGCCAACGGCGACCAGGCTGGCCGGCAACCTGGCAGCCGTCTCCACCGCCGTGTGGTTCGACTTCTTCTTGACCAAGCCATACCAGCGATTCACCATCGACCGCAATAGCGGACCAAGTCGGCGCGGCGATTGGGCGCTCGCTCTGACACCACCAAGCAGCCGTGACCGCTGTGCTGCCCCCGGGGCGGACTGTCGGCTGCGTTGCCGCTGTCCGAGCTATCCTGCGCAGCGCAGGCAGCTGCCGCGAAGCGGGCACCCACAATGCCGATCCAGGGCGGCGCCAACGCAGTCGTGGAGCCGGCCCTTGCCGAGCATTGGAGGGTGCGCTGATACCCATGAGCAGGTGTACCTGAACTGGCATTCTCGCTCGGTTTCCCAGCTAGCCAGGAGGCTGGGCACGGGATTTCCGATCAAGCTGACGCTACGGAACGGCGACGGCGCAGTCGTGGGTTGTGGTTTGTCCGCGGAGGACCGGAATCGGTGCGGAGTCGAGGCAGTCGAGTTCGTAGGTCCCGGCTGGCAGTGGGACGGTGAAGCGTCCAGCGGAGTCGCTGGTGGTGGTGGTGGTGGTGGTGGTGGTGGTGGTGGTGGTGG
>DATCDE010000124.1 GCA_036510875.1 Actinomycetes bacterium | reverse complement strand
GAGGCCGCTGACGCTGTCGGAGCCGTCGCCTAACATCAACTCACGGCGAACCCACGTCCGAGCATTTACACCGGATCTGGGACGCGACCGGAAGCGAATGAGAATGGCACATCTTGAGTCTCTCGCTTGCGCAGACCAGGCACAGGTGCATCGGTAGGCAGGCCACGGCCTGCGCGCGGACTCCCTCGCGATGAGCGTGCGAGGCCGGCGCATTGACACCGTCTTCCGGCAGGGTGTCGACTCCGCACCGACAGGCGCCTGATCGAGGGCAGAGGCGGCCGGGTGGGGCCGCGCCGGTACAAGGGGGTCTTGGGCATGGCGCGGTACCTGATTTCGTTCCCCAGCGGCGCGATGGACCACATCCCCGAGGAGGAGATGGCTGAGGTCGACACGGCCGCCCACACGGTGGTCCAGGAGGCCAAGGATGCCGGCGTGCTTATCTTCGCCGGTGGCCTGGACGAGGACGTGGCGCCCGTCTTGGTGGCCGGTGACGGGACGGTCACCGCCGGTACCTACCTGCAGACCAAGGAGCTCAACGGGGGCTTCACCGTCGTCGACGTGCCCACCCGGGAGGCGGCTCTGGCCTGGGCCGCGAAGATCGCGGTCGCCTGCCGGTGTGCGCAGGAGGCCCGGGAGTTCATGTTGGACCCGCGCGCCTGATCGAAGAAGACTCACCGCGGGTGGAGCAAGCTCCGTCCCGGACGGCTCCACTACACCAGCTCGCCGAACCGCAGGTCAGCGGGTTGAGCGCGGGCCAGGCACGGCATCAACGGAGCCAAATCCGCACTCCGTGATGTGCATGCTGTTGTTCCTCGTGCTCGTTAGCCCGGACGACCCGCGCTTGATCGGCACGTCGGGGCGCCCGGTCAGATGGTTGCCACTAGTAGGTAGCGAGCGTCCTTGATGGTTCGACCCCACAATCGAGGGTCGGGCAGCGGGGTGACTTCCACGGTCGAGACGAGCGGTTGGACCAGTCGGGTCAGATCCTGCGAACTGATGCCTGCACCGTTGAACCACACGCCCTCCACGAGGACCAGGCGTCCGCGCGGACTCAGCAGGTCCACCCAGTTGCCAAGCGCCGTGGCCGGGTCCGGAAGTGCCCAGACGACGTGTCGGGCGAACACCACGTCGAACCCACCCGGTGGCAGGTCAGGGTCGGCGGCATCCCTCACCGAGAAGGGAATGGTGACGTTGTTCAGCGCGACCTTGGCGGTGGCCTGTTCGACCATGCGTGCAGATAGGTCGACGCCGTGCACGGTGTAGCCGTGCTGCGCCAGCAGGACCGAGATCGATCCCGTTCCCGACCCGAGGTCAGCGACCTTCGCCGGTGCTGGTGGGAGGACGTCGGACAGAAGTTGCCACCACGCCGCACGGGTCGCCGGGTCGGGCAGCCCGTGGTCAGGCTCCTGGTCGAACGTGTTCGCCTCGGCGTCCCACTCGGCCCTGATCTCATCCAGCTCCACCCGCACAGAATGCCTGACCTCGACCGCGCACGTGCCGGCATCGCGTGCAGCTTCAGCGGCACGCGATCGGCAGCGGCTACTTGGGCGGACGTCCCCTCCAACGACGCGGCGTCGGTTCCTCGGGCCGCCGCTCGTTGGCGTCCGCCGCGGCTTCGAGGGCTGCTCTTGCCGGGGGATGTCGCTTCGTGAGCCGCGCGGCGCATTCCCGTGCCGAGCGTGAGTGGGCGAACGCTCCGATGATCGTGGGGGCGCCGGTACCGGACTAGCGTTGAGGCATGAGAGCCATGGCCTATGACGCGTACGGATCCGACGACGCCCTGACCCTGCGGGAGCTGCCCGACCCCAAGGTGGGTCCAGGCGAGGTGCGCATCCGGGTCAGGCGCGCAGGGGTGAACCCGGTCGACTGGAAGGTGATGTCCGGCGGTCTGGACGGCCTCATGGACGCCGTCTTCCCGGTCGTCCCCGGCTGGGATGTCGCCGGCACGGTCGAGTCGGTCGGCTTCGACACCCCGGAGTTCGAAGTCGGGGACGAGGTCGTGGCCTACGCGCGCAAGGACGTCGTCCACGGCGGCACCTTCGCCGAACTCGTGACGATGAGCGTGCGTGGCGTGGCACGCAAGTCTGCGGCGCTCAGCTGGGACGAGGCGGGTGGCCTCCCGCTGACCGGGCTCACGGCGCTGCAGACGCTCGACCGGCTGGTCGTCTCCGCCACGGACACGGTCCTCGTGCACGGCGGGGCGGGTGGTGTCGGCGCCCTCGCCGTCCAGATCGCCAAGGCGCGCGGTGCCCGCGTGATCGCCACCGCGTCGCCGGTCAACCACGAGTTCCTCTCCGGCCTCGGGACCACGCCCGTTGCCTACGGCGACGGCGTCGTGGAGCGCATCCGCGCGGTCGCGCCGGATGGTGTCGACGTCGTCGCGGACTTCGTGGGCGGGGTCCGTGACGTCACGATGGCCGTGCTGACCGCTGGCGGACGGCACGCCTCCATCGCTGACGCGTCGGTGCTGGAGACCGGAGGCTCGTGGTTTTGGGTGCGGCCCTCGGCCGAGGGTCTGGCCGAGCTCGGCCGGCTGGCCGACGCCGGGCAGCTGCGCGTCCCGGTGGCCGATGTCTTGCCGCTCGAGGAGCTGCCCGCTGCGTTCGCGCGCAGCCGCGAGGGTCACGTGCGCGGCAAGCTGGTCATCTCCGTCTCGGACTGAGGCAATCCGAGGCGAGCCCGGATGCTTCCGCTCCTCGACGCCCTTCTTCGTAGCGAGGCTCAGGGCCTCGGCGCTGGCACCGGTCGGGACGGGCGTCTCCTCGTCGCAGAGCCAGTCAGCAAGCATCTCCAACGCGAGGCCGTACTCCCCAGCGCCGAGCAACTCGGCGCACCAACCTCATTGCTCGGCGGTGAGCACATGAGCTATGCGGCTGCCTGGGGCGGCAAGACGAGAGTTGGTCATGCGGTCAAGGACATGCGAGCGATAGTGCCGGATCACCCCGGGGAGCATCACTTATGGGTGCTTGTCATTCGGAGTCTCTCTGTCGGTCGAATCAGGTCCACCCTCGGGATGTTCGCTGAGGTGGCTTCGGGGCTGCGCCCCTGGCCAGCCCCTGGGCGACGGCTTGACGTGCCATTTGGTTCACTGGAGGGTCGTGCGTTGGGGAGGCGGGGATGGACCAGCAGATCCCATGTCAGGTCGCCCGACCCGGGGACGCCGCAGCGGTCACAGCGTTGATCTCGGCCGCGTTCGTGACCGATCCACTGTGGTCGTGGGCGATGGCGCGGCCAGACGGCAGCACCGCTCACCACGCCCGGTTGTGGCGTGTCTTCGTGGACGGGGCGTTGCGCTACCCCTGGACGTGGCTCACCGAGCATGGTGAGGCATGTTCGGTGTGGATCCCGCCGAACGGGACGGAGATGTCCGAGGAGCAGGAGACCCGGCTGGCGCAGGTCGCCCACGAGGTGCTGGGTGCCCGCGCTGAGACCTACTTCGAGTTGTTCGAACGGTTCGCGGCCGCTCATCCCCGCGATGAGCCGCACTACTACCTGAGCCTGCTGGGCACCGCACCCCAGCATCGAGGACACGGGTTCGGGATGTCGTTGCTGCGCCACGACCTGGCCCTGATCGACGCTGAAGGGGTCGCGGCGTACCTGGAGTCGTCGAACCCGGTGAACAACGACCGGTACGCCTCGGTGGGCTTCCAGAAGATCGGGGAGTTCCAGGCCCCAGGGCACGGGCCATTCGTGACCACCATGTGGCGACCCGCTCGCTTGGCGGATCCCGGGTCGGACGTCGGCCGCCGGTAGGCGAAAACCCCCGCAGCCGAAGCGCCCGGCCGTTGCCGGCGTGACCCCCGCATGATCGGCACTTCCAGCGCGCACTGACCGGGACGGTCGGCTATCGCTCGGGGGTGGTGGCCCTGAGCATCCGCTCGCAGGATTCCCGGACCAGGCGACGTTCATCGTCAGTCAACTCGGCGGCCCGCTGCTCGACCCAGGCGAGTCGATCGAGGTCAAACACAAACCACGGAGTCAGGCGCTCTTCAGGTCGCCAGGCACTCGTGATCGTCGTGGTCGCCACGCCCCCAGCATGCGCCTCCGGGCAGGGTCCGAACAGGGCAGAAGGCCCGTGAACGACCTCGGCGTCCAAGAACAAGGAGGGCGCTGGCGGCACCGAATCGCCGGATCGACCCACGCTTGAACGGCACCTCGGGGCGGTCCCGGTGGGGAAGTTGGGCTCTGGCGGTAGTCAGTCCAACGAGAAGGGCGGGTAGCGGTCTGTCACGAGCAGGAACGCGTAGGCATCCACGCGCAGCCACCAGCGACCTACACCGACCACGAAGTCGAAGAGGGCGCGCGGGTAGCGGCCGGTGAACAGGATTGAGAACCACGCGATGACGACCACGAAGAACGCCGCGATGGTCAAGGCGAACAGCACGATGAAGTGCGGGATCGCCAGGAACCATTTGACCAGTGGCAGCCCGCGGCTCAGGTCCGCCTCGGCGTCAGGGTAGTCGAGGTCGAGGTGGACCCGCTGGTGGTCGACGGTCGACGGGTACTCATCGGTCAGCAGGGCGAGGTAGGCACCGATGCGGGTCGAGAACCGGGCCAGCTCCTGGGCGAAGTCGAACCACCATCGGGGGTAGCGCTTGCGGAACAGGATCATCAGGAGCGTGGCCAGGAACAGTCCCGACACGATCCCGCCGGTGCTCGTGGTCACCGTCCTTCCTGCCTGGTCGTAGGCGGTCGTCGTGCCGCCGGCTGTCAGGACGCCCATGACGATGGCGATCGGGATGATCATCACGAGTCGGAAGAATGTCGTCAGCCGGTTGTACGACGTGGCGAAGTCCACCTGGAGCCGCGCCGGATAGGGCGCCGGCGCAGATCGGGGCGCAACAGGTCCCGGCGCAGGGAGCGGTGGCGGCGGCGGTGGGGCCTGCGGAAGAGCTGCCCGCTGATCGGTCCACGCCACGCCGTCCCAGTAGCGTAGGTAGCGCGGATCTTGGGGGTCGGCGTACCAGCCTGCCCGGGTCTCAGCCATCACGACTCCATTCGTCGGATCACTTGTTGCGCGCCGAGTCTGCTGCGGCGGTTCCGTCGCGTGGTTCGAGGACGACCACGTGGCGTCTCGGTCGACCGCTGGCCGGCATAGGCGTCGATCTGCGGATCGACGTCGATCCAGCGCTGCCACAGCCGATCACGGTCCTGCCCCGCAGCCAGGCGCGCGCGCACCGGACGCGGATGCTGGCCCGCCATTCGAACAACGGCGTCGGGGTGCGCCTGCAGGTTGAGCCACCGCGAGGGATGGCCCTCGTACCAGCCGTTCATCGCGAGCGCGACGAGGTTGGGGCCGTCCTCGAGGTAGCCGATGATGGCGCTGCGTTCCTGCCCGGACTTCCGCCCGATGGTCGTAAGACGCAGCGCACCCCAGCCCCGCTTGTTCGACGTGGTCCACAGGAAGCGCCCCCCACTGAGCCGGTAGAGCGCTCGATGAGCGCGCCAAGCGATGTGCACGAACCACGGCGGCGGCACTCTCGGCGATCGGGCTGCCGCGGTGCTCATCGCCCACTCCTTTCGGCAAACCCGAGTCCTAACGACACTTCGTTTACGCCACCCCACTACCGCGACGCGCCGGCCGGAGTGCCGCTCACGAGCCCGGACCTTGTCGCCATAGCCGCTGGACGGAAGCCGCGCGCGATCATCCAGACCGCGAGCACCATCTCCTGCACGGCCATCGGCATGAACAGGAGAGTCTGCGCGGAGGAGTTGGCATCGAGCACGCCGTACATCGCGAGCAGGTCGGCCGCCACGTACAGCGGGATCGCCGCCAGACCCCACCACGCGATCCAACGGGGGACGATGCGTGAGCGGTACAGCAGCACGTAGAACAGGGCGGCACCCAGGCAGAACACCATCGTGAACACGGCGTTCGCGGCGTCGGCATCGATGACCAGGTTGCCGACCCGGACGCCGGCCGGTGTGCCGGTGCCCGCTCCGGCCGCCAGGGCCGCACCGATTGGCACGACCAGCAGCCAGCCGATCGCCATGACGGCGTAGCCGACAGTCTCGACCGCTCCGCGAACGATCAGGTAGCCGACCGCCAGCACCTCGTTGACCTGGCGCAGCACCGGGAACAACACGACGGGGACGAACGCGAGCGACAGCCCCATCACGAGCACGAGCAGCGCCACGGTCACCACCGTGCCGGAGTGCTCCGCGCCGTAGGCCAACGGGTCGACCGCACCACGGACCGGAGCACTCACGGCCACGCTCAGGACTCCAGCCACCGTCCCGGTGATGTACAGAACCCCGGCCGTGGTGGCTGCGGCCCGGTGCTCACGCACCGACCCGTGGTGCTCGACCGGCGTCGTCGTCGGAACGATCCTGTGCTGAAGATCAGTCACACCACTCACCTCCCGGCCGCCACACGTGCAGCCAGGGCTACGCCGCCCCAGGCGGCCACCTAACAGCCTCCCGGCCCACCCGCCAACCTCCGTAGAGGCGAAGGTCACCACCTGTCCCAAGCACCGAACCGGACGCCCATCCGGCCGCGCCAGCCCGCCGGATCGAGATCGTGTCAGCACCGCACCCAGCGCCGGATCGACCCGCCCTGGATCGGCAGGGGCGCTCGGGCGGTGGCATGAGTGACGACCCCTTCGAGGGCATCGTGATTGTCGGCTATCCATGAACGCCGGCGAATGGTGCGGTCCCCGAGGCGTTTGTCCCACAGGCGCTGTCAAACGCCGCCTGCCTGGGTGCCGCGCGGAGTGCGGCTTTGAGCGGAGGGTTCACAGCCCACTGCTGTCGCGGCGGTATGACGCGGGCACGTCGCCGCCCCGGAAGCTCTCCGGTCCGGCTGTTCCAGAACCGTTCGGGCGGGGCGCCGGGGAGGGCTTTGGACTCTGGTAGGCCGGGCCACGCCACGATGAGATCCGAGGTATGACCACGCATTCCAGCACTCGTCACGACATGCGGGGGTGGCCGCAATCCCGCGTGGGCCGGCGGGCGGTCACGCTCGCAGGGCTCTGCGTCGCGGGCGTCGTCCTGCTGGTGCTTGCCTTCGCGCTCAACGTCGTCGAACCAGCCGCCAGCTACACCGACAGCTGGGCACAGCTCGTGTGGGGCCTGGGCATCTGGGCGTGCGGGATCGGCGCTGTCGTCACCGGCTTCGTCGCGATGATCCGTCACCACGAGCGCTCCTGGATGGTCGCGCTGGCCACCGTTTTCGGACTTCTTCCCCTTGCCTTGCTGCTGTCGGAGATCGCACTGGGCAAGTTCTGACCTCGCACCCGAGCCCCACGGAGGAGGGTTCCCCATGGCCATGACCATGACGAGCACCGGCACCGGCTCCGCCCCTGACACGATCGGAGCCGACCTCATCCGCGCGGCGCGCACGACCGGGCTGCTCTATCTCGCCTTCTTCATCACCGGGATCTCGGGCTCCATGCTGGTCCGCGGCCAGCTCTTCGTCGCCGACGACGCCCAAGGCACTTTGTCGAACCTGATGCAGCACGGGACCCTGGCGCGCGTCGGCATCGTCTTGGAGCTGGGCATCGTGTTGACCCAGGCCCTGACGGCGGTGTGGTTCTACCGCCTGTTCCGCAGCGTCGACACTGTCGCGGCCGGCGCGCTCGCGGCGTTCGGGATGGTCAACGCAGTCGCGATCCTCGGCAGCGCGGCACTGCTCGCCACGGCCCTGGACGTGGCCGGCGACGCGTCGTTGGCCACGCCCGGCGGTGCGGCTGCCACCGTGCAGCTGCTCTACGTCGCCAGCGGCCATCTGTGGGGAGTCGCGGGTGTGTTCTTCGGCCTGTGGCTGATCCCGATGGGCTGGCTCGTGGTCCGCTCGCGTTGGCTGCCGCAGCCCTTGGGCTGGATCCTGATCGCGGGCGGGGTGGGCTACCTGCTCAGCACGTTTGTCAGCTACGCGTTCCCGAACGCCGACCTCGTCACCCAGCTGCTGACGGTCCCCGCGATCATCGGCGAGGTCTGGATCATGGGGTACCTGATCATCGTCGGCATCCGCGACCACGCCCAGCCGGATCGTCAGAGCGCGCGGGTGCCATGAGCGTGCGTTGAAGGTCACCACATTCGCTCATCCGACATGGGACACACGCAGTAAGAACGGCTGCCCGCGTCCGCGACGGTGCAGTCCGATCAAGCCACACTGCGACACTCCCTGGGTGAGCCACCACGCCAGCCTCGCACAGGAGCAGCAGCAACCTCGATCATCGGCGTGAGCGCACCTCCGAGTCCCGGTACTGCCCTCCCACTTCGGATCGCCCGCACTTGATCGGCCTCGGCCAGGTGAGCTTGACCGCCCATCAACGGCACGTACTGGGCACACGCTTCGCGGCATGAGCGGAGGTCCGCGGACCGTCGACGAGGGACGGTTCCGATCGAACGGCGGTCGCTGTTCGACGCGCTGGAGCCACGGAATACCCGTGCGATACCGGTAGACGATCCCATCAACCACCTGACGCGAATCCCGCAACGGCTTACCGCAACGACCCTCCGACGACGGGATCAGCGGCTCGATGACTGCCCACTGAGCATCGGTCAACCTCCGAAAACGTGACATCCCGCCAGCAAACCCCACGAACACGCACGCTCATTGGAGACACGCCCTAGATCCCTTGGGCGTGCCCCAGTGGCGGGTCTTTACTCCGCTGGGACAGGGCTCCTGCGCAGCATGACGATCCCGAGCCAAACGAACCAGATGATGAGACCCACGCCATAGACATACGTGAGGTCAGTCAAGGCCAGAACCGAGAGGATACCTGCTACACCGGTCACCACGCCAAGGTAGATCAGCAGCCTGGGAAGCACCCCTGCCCGCAAGGCCGCCCAGCTCAGCAGTAGGAACCATAGGCCGCTAACTACCGTTTCCCCGCCGCCAGCACCCAAACCGGTTTCCACAGAGTCGAGCGTCGCCCAGACCGTTGCAGCTTGAGCCGGATTCTCGCCATGGAGTTTGACGACTGTGCTCAAGTCGTTGATTGAGAGTGTGCCGACCACAATGACCAGGACGGCCCAGATCAGCGTGAAGATGGTCGCTGCCTGCGCCAGCACAGCTGACCCAGCCTTCAATCGCTCATGTAGCGCCACTGACAGGAAGATCAAAGACACGCCGAAGGCCAAGAAGATGATTAGGTAGAACGCGCGCATGGCGCCCTGGTTGTCCGCAAGAAGAGCCACGGTCTTGCCTGGATCAGAGTCTGTGGAACCGAGACCTTTGGGTGTCAGCAAGGTTGCAAACACCACACCGCCCAGGAGGTTTGTTGCTGCACCGATCAGTGCGGCAATGCCGCCCATCTTCTGTGGAGTCTTCATCCTTCCCCTCCATTCATAGGGCTGACATCCCCGGGGAGATCCCCTTTGGACTGCCGTACGCCACGACGACGTCAGCATCACTGAGGACGTCGCCCGCGATGTCGAGCTGGTTGAGGGCGCCGGCTCAGGCAGGTCGGCACGCATCTGGGTCGGTTGCCCTGCGGTGATGATCGCGTCGTCCAGCCAGCGTTCGATGCCGCGGACACGTCACCCGGCGCAACCGTGCCCCACCCTGGAATCGACCTGGTCGCCATAGCCCCAGACTGAATCCTTTGAATGGACCCGGCGTAGGGCCCGAGGTCCCGCGTGCCCTGCCTGCGTCCGATCCCTGCCCTGCGCGGGAGAAGCTGACGTCGTGGACCCGGCGCGACCCTTGGCATTGGCCTCGTCCCAGCGAACCGTGATCGCTATCGAACGGGACGCCGTGGGGTGTCGTCGACTTCGACCAGGTACGCGACGACTCAGCTCCGCGCAATCGCGGCATCGAACTGCTCGGGCCGCCAGCGTTCGCGCACGTGTCGCATCTGTCAGGGCGGCATTCTCGACCGCCCCCACCAGCGCACCCGCAAGGAGGCAGCAGGCAACGCCTGCGACTCCGACAAGCTTGATGGCCGACACCGCCGGGACGGCGCACCGCTAGCCGCGGTTCCATGCGCACCGAATGCCGGCTATCGAGCGGGTTAGTAGATCTTCGCCACCCAGTGACGAGTTGAGTCCATGGGCGTGGTGTCCTATCGCCGTGGCAGCCGATGGTGGTGTGACGTCCGTCAACGAGCGCGCTGCTTCTCGATCCGGGTGAGTGCCCCGAGCGCCTGCTCGTGGGTGTCGGGCAGCGTGTGCAGGTACTTCTGTGTCGTCTGGATCTGACTGTGCCCCAGGCGGTCCATCACGGTCTTGAGGTCGGCTCCGCCCGCGAGCAGCCAGGACGCATGGGCGTGGCGCAGATCGTGGATCCGCACGTGGAAGCCAAGTCCGCTCGAGTCGAGGGCTGGCAGCCAGTACCGCGTTCGGAAGGTGTTGCTGCTGAGCGGGTTACCGCCGGCGCTCTCCGTTGAGGGGAAGAGCAGGTCATCTGGTGCGAGACCACACCTTGACGAAATCGCGATGCATGCTCACCACGGTCCACTGCTCGATCGCAGCCGCGGCAAGGATTTCCCGGTCATCGTAGGCGTACTCCCGGGCCTCGTCGTCGTGGCGAAGTACCAACCCATCGCGTGCTGCACGGAGCATGGCGATGTCCCCAGCAGAGTTGCCGGCGGCGAAGAGCGGTTGAGTCCCGGTGCGATCCCACAAATGCACCGTCTTGCCCGGCCCATCATCGAATGGAACGGGCTCAGCGGTGCGAACCAAGGCACCCCCGAGGGATTCGATCCGCACTTCTGAGCCGATGATCATCTCGCGCCGCAAGCCGAACAGAGATTCAGCCATCACGCGGACGAAATCGCGGGAGCTGCCCGTGCACATGAAAACACTGAACTTCAGCGCACCGAGCAGAGCCATGAGCTCCAACATCGGCTGATACGCGAGGCCGGGGTATGAGCAGCCGAACCGAGGATGCACTGCCCGAGCCAGGAACCCGCGCGCTACCTCGTCGTAGTCGATGACCGTACGTCCGGCGAAGACCACCCCGAGCTCTCGTAGAACGTCATGACCTCCACTCGCGCCAGCACGCCCAACACTGTCTGCGTCGGCTGACGCTCCCTGATCGAGGAGAAACTCGGCCAACACCGTGCGTGGCTTCTCACAGACCAGCGTGCCGTCAAGGTCGAACGCAGCAACGCGTTGCTCAACCGGCAGTTCCTCTCGGCCTCGTGTTACCTCACGCAAGAAACCGATGAGGGAACGCTTGGCCGGGCCCTCCCGCCACGAAGGCAGAAATCGCTCCATGCGTTCATGCTTCAGCGCGACGCCTTCCTGTGGGCCGGACTCGCTCGCACCCCTATCATTCCCGATCTGCGACCGACCACGGCCCCGTTGCCTGGCTGTTCTGCTGGCAGAGCCTGCCGCTCACGGTCAGCCGTACTCCGCACAGCCGAAGCCGCACCGGCAGCCAGATCGAGGCACGTGCCGACCCGCCCCACCAACGAAACGGCACATCGCGTGCACGTTGCGCGGGACGCCATCGTCACATGCAGGACGCAGGTCTAGCAGTCCTTCAGCTTCGCCCGCGGTGCGAGTCCCAGATCATGCGGTTGCGGGTCCTGAGGCGTCCGCTGCTGCCGGCCAGGCGGGCCACCTTCCCCGGTCTTGGCGAGGGCCGCCTCATCCGCGACCAACATCACCTCTAGCGCCGGCGGCCGACACCCCTGGCAGCCGCTTCCCTGCTGGGGATCGTTGCGAGCACTGCGGCCAGCCGACCAGTCGCGTATCCAGGGCAACGGCCAACGGCAACAAGCACCAGTAGATCGGTCATGCGCACGACGAAGACTCGGCCATCAACATCAACTGTGCAGTGCGCAACCCCGCCCGCCCTGACGCTCCGCCCCACCCCCGAACCAGCCGGGTCTTGGAGTACGTCTCCCACCACCGGCCCCCTTCCGGCATTCGGTGCGGGCGGCTGGGCGACCTCAGACTGTGGCCCGTCGCCTCCCGGTCCCGCGCAGCTGATCCGCCGACATTGGCGAGGTGGTCTTGGCGAGGCGGCTGTGATGGATCGTGGCGATCAGCCACATCGTGACCATCGCGACCATCACGACGGCCAGCGCCGGTTCGCTGGTTCCGACCAGCATCACCACGCCGGCGATCAGGGCCACCAGGCCAAGGAG
>DATCDE010000123.1 GCA_036510875.1 Actinomycetes bacterium | reverse complement strand
GCAGGCCCGCGCGGCGCTGCTGCGCAGCCTGTTCGTCGGCACCCTGCTGGCGCTGCTGCTGGCGGTGGCCGCCGCGGTGGTGGTGTCGCGGCGGGTGTCGCGGCCGCTGGTCGCGCTGGCCGCCGCCACGCGGTCCTTCGCGGCCGGGGAGCCGCATCCGGACCGGCTGATCCGCCGGGCCCCCGGCGAGCTCGGCGAGGTCGGCCGGGCCTTCACCGCGATGACCGCGACCCTGACCCATCAAGACGAGCAGCGCCGCGCGCTGATCGCCGACGTCGCCCACGAGCTGCGCACCCCGGTGGCCATCCTTCGGGGACAGACCGAGCAGCTCCTCGACGGCATCGCCGAGCCGACCACCGACCGGCTGGTGTCCCTGCACGACGAGGTGCTGCGACTGGAACGCGTCACCGAGGACCTGGCCACCTTGTCCGCCGCGGACGCCGCCGGACTCGCGCTGCGCACCGAACCCGTCGACCTGGGCCAGCTCGCCGCCCGGACGGTGGACGCGATGCAGGCCCACTTCGACGACGCCGAGCTCACCGCGCACGCCGACGTCGACGACGACGTCGTCGTCCACGGCGACCCGACCCGCCTGAGCCAGGTGGTCACCAACCTGCTGACCAACGCCGCCAAGTTCACCCCACCCGGTGGCCGCATCACCGTCGAGGTCCACCGGGCGGCGCAGGGCGCCGAGCTGGTCGTCACCGACACCGGCCCCGGCATCCCGCCCGACGAGCTGCCCCACCTGTTCGACCGGTTCTGGCGAGGGCGCGCCGCCGGCACCCGCAGTGGCACCGGGATCGGGCTGTCGGTGGTCGCGTCCCTGGTCGCCGCGCACGGCGGCACCGTCACCGCACGCGCCCCCGCGGACGGAGGAGCCCAGTTCACCGTGACCCTGCCCACCATCAGCCGGCCGGGTCCGGTCGCCGAGGGTTCGACGGTCGAGCCGGTGGCCCACTGACCGCTGGGTTGGCGCATAGTGGCCTAGGCGTTGGCCTAGGTGGAGGAGGTGGGCGCGTGCAGACCAGCGTGCTCGTTGTCGAGGACGAACGAAAGATCCGCGACCTGCTGCGCGCCTACCTCGAGCATGATGGCCTGTCGGTGCTGACCACCTGGTCCGGCGGCGAGGCCATCAGCCTGGCCCGCGACGCCGCCCCGGACCTGATCGTCCTCGACCTGGGGCTGCCCGACGTCGCCGGGGAGGACGTCGTGCGTGAGGTTCGCCGGTTCTCCACCATCCCGATCCTCATCCTGACCGCGAAGGACGACACCGACGAGCGCATCCACTGCCTCGAGCTCGGCGCCGACGACTACGTCACCAAACCGTTCAGCCCCCGCGAGGTCACCCTGCGGGTGCGGGCCATCCTGCGCCGGCTCAACCCGGACACCACCCCCGAGCGGCCGTCGTCCTACGGCGACGGCGAGCTGGTCCTGGACGAACCACGGCGGCAGGCCACCATCCGCGGCAACCAAGTGGAGCTCACCAGCACCGAGTGGCGACTGCTGTGGACCCTGGCCGGCAGCCCCGGCCGGGTGTTCTCCCGCTACGAGCTGATCAACCGCACCCGCGGCTACGACTTCGAAGGCTACGAACGCATCGTCGACTCCCACGTGCGCAACCTGCGGCAGAAGATCGAGGCCGACCGCACCCACCCACGCATCGTGCAGACCGTGGTCGGAGCCGGATACCGCCTCGGCCTGCACCGCGACACCTAGCACCCACCCCGGCCACGGCCGGCCGTCATCTCGCCGGTCGCCGCCACGCGCGGGGGACCTCCACGCGGCTGTCAGGCCCTCTGGTTCCCTCGCCCCGTGCTCGAGCAGGGGCCCTGCAACGGCACCAACCCGACGCCCGCCGGTCCTGTCCCCGCAGCGCCGAACCCAGCAAGGCCGGCGCCCGCAGCTGCTGGCCGGCGCCTCGGTGGCCCACAACGCGATCGAGGCTCGACCAGGCAGGACACGGAGCGACCCTTCACGCGACCAGGCATGCACCGATCTCATGGCCGAGCGTGCTCCCAGGCCAACATCCCTGCCGATCAAGAGCGGGTCGAGCGGGGTGTTGTCAGTCAGGTGGAGTGTGGCTCGCCGGTGACGAGCCACGTAGGCACCTGTACCGGCACTGTGATCTCCCTTCGTGGGTTCAAGTCCCACCGCCACCGCCACGCCGTTGCGACCACTCGTTGCAGGCATGGGGGTCATGGCGGCCCTGATGCCTGCACCGAGGCGGGGCTCGGCCGCGCCGGGCCACGGGCGGTGGTCAATAGGGCCCAAGGTTCCTTGCCTTGCGGGATTCGGGCCTGCTTGTCTGATCTTCGTGTCAGCGACCGCCCCGCCGTCCCACGCCGACGGGCCGCGCGGCTTCCAGGCCTACATCCCAGGCATCGCCGTGGTGCGGTCCTATCAGAGGTCCTGGCTGACGAAGGACGTCTTGGCCGGCCTGGTCCTTTCGGCGCTACTCGTACCGCAGGGCATGGCGTACGCCGAGCTGGCCGGGCTGCCCGCGATCACCGGCCTCTACACCTCGATTCTGTGCCTGCTCGGGTACGCGGCCTTCGGGCCGTCGAGGGTGCTCGTGCTGGGTCCCGACTCCTCCCTAGGCCCCATGATCGCCGCCGCCGTCGCCCCGCTGCTTCTGGCCGGTGGCGACCCGGCGCGGGCGATCGCGCTGGCGTCCATGCTGTCCCTCCTCGTCGGCGCGATCATGGTGGTCGCCGGGCTGGCGAAGTTCGGCTTCATCGCGGACCTGTTGTCCAAGCCCACCCAGGTCGGCTATATGAACGGCTTGGCCCTGACCATCGTGATCGGGCAGCTGCCCAAGCTGTTCGGCTTCTCCGTGGACGCGAACGGGCTCATCGAGGAGGCCAGGGGCTTCGTCCAGGGGCTGGCCGACTCACAGGCGAACGCCACCGCTGCGGCCATCGGCGTGGTGTCCCTCGCCGGCATCCTGCTGCTGAACCGGTTCCTACCCAAGGTGCCCTCGGTGCTGGTCGCCGTGGTGCTCGCATCCGTCGCCGTCCACGTGTGGAACCTCCAGGACCAGGGCGTCGACACCATCGGCGTGCTCCCTCAAGGGTTTCCTCCGTTCACGATCCCCCACGTGAGCTGGTCCGACCTGGGGCCGCTGTTCATCGGCGCGCTGGGGATCACCTTGGTGACGCTGGCGGACACCATGTCCAACGCGTCCAGCTTCGCGGCCCGTCACGGGGATCGGGTACGCGGGAACCAGGAGATGGTGGGGGTCGGCGCCGCCAACCTGGCCGCCGGACTCTTCCAGGGCTTCCCGGTGAGCTCCAGCGGCTCCCGCACCGCGGTGGCGGACCAGTCGGGTTCTCGCTCCCAGCTCACCGGGGTGGTCGGGGCCGCGGTCATCGTCGTCGTCCTGGTGTTCGCCGCCGGGCTCTTCCAGTACGTCCCCCAGCCCGTCCTGGGCGCCGTCGTCATCGCTGCGGCGCTGTCGCTGGCCGACCTCCCGGCGACCCGGCGGCTGTGGCAGCAGCGCCGCACGGAATTCGGCCTCGCAATGATCGCCTTCCTCGGAGTGGCCCTCCTGGGCGTGCTCCCGGGCATCCTCATCGCGGTGGCCCTGTCGATCCTCAACGTGTTCCGCCGGCTCTGGTGGCCGCACCACGCCGAGCTGGGCCGGGTCGACGGCATGACCGGGCTGCACGACACCGGAAGCTACCCCGACGCCGAGCGGCTTCCGGGGATGGTCGTCTACCGGTTCGACGCCCCGCTGATCTTCGCGAACTCGCGCTCCTTCAGCGACGAGGTCAGGGCCATGGCGCAGGACCGCCCTGACCTGAAGTGGATCGTCATCGCGTCAGAGCCGGTCACCGATGTCGACACCACCGCCTCGGACATGCTGCTGGACCTGGACACCTGGCTGAACGCGCGCGACATCTCGCTGGTGTTCGCCGAGATGAAGGATGCGGTGCGGGAGAAGATCGAACGCTACGAGCTCACTCGCACCATCGACCCCAACCACTTCTTCCCGTCACTGGACGATGCCGCCGCCACGTACGTTCGGGAGACCGGGGCCACCTGGCAGCCGCCGAAAGCGAGGAGCTGACATGTCCGCTTCACCTGGAAGGGGTGGTGTCATGTCCCGACGCGTCGCGGCTGTCCTGACCCTGCTGTGCCTGGCGGTCGGCGCGATGCTGCTGGTCTTCTCGGTCGTCGCGGAGTTCCCCCGGGGGCTGATCGCGCTGGGCCTGCTGATGCTCGCGGCGATAATCGGTTGGCAGGGCCTGATCCGCACCGGCCGGTCCCGCGTGGTGTTGTGGATCCTGGCGGGCCTGCTCCTGGTCGGCGCGGTGGCAGTGGTGCTGGTCGACGGGATCCGACCCGGCGGGTTGGCGGGTCTGGTGCTCCTGGTGCTCGGCGTGGCGGTGAGCAAGCGGGCGTTCTCGGTGCACCTCCACCTGCCGGCGGCGCCCCGGCCCACGCGCGCCGTGGTGGTCTACAACGTGAAGTCCGGCGGCGGTAAGGCCGTGAGCAACAACCTGGCCGAGGAGGCCGTCCGCCGGGGGATCACGCCGCGGGAGTTCCAGCCCGGTGAGGACTGGGAGCAGGTGGTCCGCGACCTGGTCGCCGGCGGCGCGGACGGGCTGATGGCGGCCGGCGGTGACGGGACGCAGGCGCTGGTGGCCACGATCGCGGCGGAGCACGACCTGCCGTTCGCCTGCATCCCGGCTGGCACCCGCAACCACTTCGCCCTCGACCTCGGGGTGGACCGCGACGACGTAGTCGGCGCGCTGGACGCGTTCGTCGACGGCGGGGAGAAGCGGGTCGACCTCGGCGAAGTCGGCGGCCGGGTGTTCGTCAACAACGTGTCCTTTGGGCTATACGCGGAGGCGGTGCAGAGCGAGGGCTACCGCGACGCGAAGATCCGCACCCTGCTCGACACGGTGCCCACGGTGATGGCGCCGGGCGATGCCGGCGGCGCTCGACAGCTGCGCTGGACCGGGCCGGACGGCGCGCCGCAGTCGTCGGCGGCGGTGATCCTGGTGTCCAACAACGTGTACCGGCTGGGCAAGGCCATCGGCTCGGGCACGCGCCCGTGCATGGACGGCGGCGAACTTGGGGTCGCGGTCATGGGTGCCCCGTCCCCGAGCGGTCACCGCCAGCCATTGCAGCAGTGGGCCACGCCCGAGTTCGTGATCGAGTCGGACGGCGAGGTGCCGCTCGGGGTCGACGGGGAGGCGCTGATGATGCCGACCCCCCTGACCCTGCGGATCCGACCAGGCGCGTTGCGCGTCCGCATCGCCCCGCAGCACCCGGGCGCCTCACCCGCGTACGCACAGCCGACGGGGTTCCGCGACGCGATGCGCCGGCTACTGCGCATCGCCGGCGGCGCAGACCCGGCCGGACTCGGCTAGGCCGCACATGACGGAGGGCACCGACCCGGCGAACGAACCAGGTGGTGGCACCCTGACTTCGGACCACGTAGGC
>DATCDE010000122.1 GCA_036510875.1 Actinomycetes bacterium | reverse complement strand
TCGGCGGCCCGCAGGGCCAGCGCTGCCGCTGTTGTGGTCTTGCCGACCCCGCCCGAACCGCAGCACACGATGATCCGGGTGCCCCGGTTGGCCAGCAGCGCATCCATGTCCAGGCGGGGGGTTGCAGTCCCAGGCGTTTCGGTGCTTGTCGAGGTCACGGCCCACTCACCCCCAAGCCCTGGTCAGTCAGAGCGGCGGCAAGCTCGTACAGCCCGCCGAGGTCGATGCCCTCAGCCAGCCAGGGCAGTTCGTAGGTGGGCCGACCCAACGATGCCAGGGCGGCACGCTCGGCTGCCTCCAAGGCGACCCGGTCCGCGGCGTCGACGGCCTCACCGACCAGCGCGTCGACGACCGCGGCCGAGGTGGGCAGACCCGCGGCCGCCAACCCGGTGGCGATCTCCGCCCGAGACAACTGCCCGGCACGGGCCTGGATGAGGTCCCCGGCGCTGAGAACGGGCTTTCGCACCATGTTGATCAGCACCCCACCGACCCGCAGGCCGATCCCGCGCAGCTCCGCCACCACGTCCACGGTCTCCTGGGTGGGCATCTCCTCGAGCAGGGTCACGACGTGCACCGTGGTCTGCGCCGAGCGCAGCACCTCCATGATCGATTCGGCCTGGTCGCGTACGGGCCCGACCCGAGCCAGGCCCGCGACCTGCTGGTTGACGTTCAGGAAGCGCGCGACGCGCCCCGTTGGCGGGGCGTCCACCACGACGGCGTCGTATCGGGCGCCGTCCGACTCGGACGCTTGCAGGGCTTGGCAGATCTTGCCGGTCAGGAACACGTCGCGAAGTCCTGGGGCGATGGTCGTGACGAAGTCCAGGACCCCCAGTCTGCCCAGGACCCACCTCGCCCGACCGAGGTGGTAGACGGTCTCCAGGTACTCCAGCAGCGCATCCTCGACGTCAACGGCCAGGGCATAGACCTCACCACCGCCCCTGGCCACCGCGACGCGACGCTCGGCGTAGGGCAGCGGCGGGCAGCCGAACAGCTGCGCGATGCCCTGGCGGCCCTCCACCTCGATGAGCAGCGTGCGCCGGCCCCCCGAAGCCAGCGCGATCGCGGCAGCCGCCGCCAGGGTCGTCTTGCCGGTGCCCCCCTTGCCGGTGCCCCCCTTGCCGGTCACCACATGCAGTCGGGCGCCGGGCCAGTCTCCGGGGTCTGAGGGCACGTCCTCGACCCTAACCTCATCGGGTACCACGGCTCGCCACCGGTTCAGCGGCCGATGATGATGCTGGCGTTCAAGCTGAGCACCATACGGGCAGCATAGGTACGAAATCCCCGTGCCACACCGATGTACTTCAGGGGCACGAGCACAACGGTCACCTCGTGCCCACCTGCCATGGGGCGATCAAGTATCACCAGAGGCGCACACCTGGCGCGGAGTCCGGACCGGGTGGACGCTGCTGCGCGTTAACGCTGGTCGACGCCCCACCCGGTTCCTCCCGATCACGACCTTGCGTCAAGTCAGCCTGGCCGGAGTACGACTGGGAGTAGTTCAGCGTCGTGCGAGGCGTCGGCCGCTGTCGTTGCTGATCGGCCCAGTAGTCCCACAACTGTCCTGAAGTGCGATCTGGGTTCCAAACGGCGCGTGTGAGGATTCCGTAGACGATGGGTCGGGAGATGTTGAAGATCTCGGCGAGGTCGGTGATGGCGTGGGCGCCGATGGTGTTCCTACGGCGGAGTTCGTTCTCCTGCTGGTCTCGGCCTGCTCCGACCGACACGGAGATCGTGGAGGAGGCTGGGCGGTGGCTCGAGGGCGTGGACGTCGACATACCTGACCCCACCACCACATCGTGGGGAACCCGCCGGATCCCCAGTTCTTCTCGGCATACACCTGGGCGTCGCTGAGCCGCCACGTTTCACGGCCGATCGTGGATGTGCCGGCCCGTCCGCTCAACAGCCACGGGTGCCAGGACTGGTTCAGTCACGCGATCAGCTGGAACAAACTCGATCCGCCACCCGGCGAATCCAGGTCCCGATCCGCTCCGCCCCGGGCGAGGCTAGGGTCAAAGCATGAGCATCGAAGACATCGGTCCCCGTCCCCAGGCGTTCAACCTGGAGACCGAGACGCTCGAGAACCCGAACTACCGCACCGTGGCCTGGAGCGGCACCCACCTGCAGGTCACCCTCATGTCGATTCCGGTCAATGGCGACATCGGACTGGAGAAGCACCCTGACACCGACCAGTTCATTCGGCTCGACCGTGGCCGCGGTCGAGCCCAGATGGGACCCGGCGAGGACGAGCTGACCTTCGACCAAGAGGTAACCGACGGCTGGTGCGTCATCGTTCCGGCCGGCAGCTGGCACAACGTCACCAACATCGGCGACGAGCCGATGCAGGTCTACACCGTCTACGCGCCGCAACACCACAAGCCGGGCAAGGTACACCAGACCAAGGCGATCGCCGACACCGACACCGACGACGAACCCGCCGACTGGTCTGTTCAACCAGACCCGGTCGCAGACCAGCACGCCTAAGCTGAGCCGCCGGACCAGGACATCAGTTCAGCTCGCCCGGTCATGGCGCTGAGCAGCAGGGCGACAAAGCGTTCCCGCTCAACAGCGTACGAGGTTTGGTGTCAATCCTTTGGTCGGTGCCTCGTCCGTCGTCAGTCCCCGCATCGCCGTAATGGCGTTTCTCATTGGACGTCCTGCTCTGCGAATTCATGCAGAAGGGTCGCCCACCCAAGAAGAAGAGAAAACTCAGATGATGGTTCTTGGGGTGGTGCTTCTGGTCGTGGGATTCGTCACGGAATCCCCGTGCTGGTGACCATCGGCGGGATACTTTTAGTGACTGGCGTGATCCTCTGGATCCTCGGAACCACGGGAAGCGCCGTCGGAAGGCGCAAGCACTACTACTGACAAAGAAGGGGGCCCCGAAATGGGCTGGCTTGACAAACTGAAGAACAAGAAGGACGAAGCCCAAGGCGCAGCAAAGGAACACGCTGGCAAGGCTACCGGCGACAAGAAGATGGAACGCAAAGGCAAGACAGCTCAGACCAAGAGCAACCTCAAGCAGGCCGGCGAGAAGACCAAGGACGCCTTCGACAAGTGAAAACCGGAGGCTGACCCGCGACAGCTGACCGGCGGCTGTCGCAGATGCGCGATGGTGACCTGATGATGTTCGTCGACTGACGACCCGTCTGGCGGAGCCCAACTCAAGGGATGGACGCGTCGGTCAACGTTGGTCTATCGGACCCGCCGGTCGGTTGTGGTGCCGCCCCTACTGCGAACCCTCGAGGTTGGAGGCCGTCGCTCTGAGGCCCCGCTGCGGGAATCGTTTCTTGGCTGTCCGCTGCGAGGCGCCACCTCGGGTGCCTCAGGTCCTTATGGGTGCACCAGGATCTTCACGGCCGTGTCATTGTGCTCGATCAGAGTCCTGAGGCCCTCTGAGACCAGGTCGTCCAAGGCGATGCGTCCGGTGATGAAGGGCTTCAGGTCGATCTTGCCGGCCTGGACAAGCTTGATCACCGCTTCGTGGTCACGCACATACGCGATGGTGCCGCGCAGGTCGATCTCTTTGAGGACCAGCTTCTGCATGTCGACTGTGGCCGGCTGGCCCCAGATTGACACGTTGACGATGACGCCGGCGGGCCGAACCGCATCGAGCAGCAGGTCGAGTTCTTCGTTGACCCCGGCGCACTCGAATCCGATATCGGCGCCGATGCCGTCAGTCAGCTTGAGGACCTCTTCCTTGACGTCCTGGGAGGATGGGTCGAGCACATGGTCCGCGACACCGCTCGATAGCGCCTTGGCCTTGCGGGCCTCGCTGACCTCGGTGACGATCGTCCGCACACCCAGACTCTTGAGCATCGCAGCGACGAGCAGTCCGATAGGCCCCGCGCCTGCGACGAGTGCCACATCGCCCTTCTTCGCGCCGCCGCGGGTCACCGCATGGTGAGCCACGCTGAGCGGCTCGATGAGCGCAGCCTGGTCGAGCGGGATGTCGCCGATCTTGTGAACCCAGCGCCGGTCGACCACCACCTTCTCGCTGAGACCGCCGCCGCCGCCCGCGAGACCGATAAACCCCATCTTGGTGCACAGGTGGTAGTTGCCCGCCTTGCACGGCGCGCACTCATTGCACACGAAATAGGGCTCGACAACTGCGTTATCGCCGACGGAAATATCCGTGACGCCCTCGCCGATCGCCTCGACGGTGCCGGAGAACTCGTGCCCCATGGTCACCGGTGGTTCTTCGTGGGAGAGCGGATGTGGCTGGCCTGGGGCGGGAATGAAAATGGGCCCTTCGAGGTACTCGTGCAGGTCTGTGCCGCAGATTCCACACCACGCGACTTTGAGCTTCACCGCACCGGGCCGCAAGCTCGGCTCTGGGATGTCGTCGATCCGGATGTCCTTCTGCCCGTGGAACCGCGCTGCCCGCATCAGTCTGCCTTTGAGATGGAGTGAATGTGCCGCCTGTTTCATCTTCATGATATTTCGGAGCGGCAGTCTAGGTTTTGGGAGCGTATGGGGCGTGTGGTCCGTGCTGCTACGAAAGAGGCCTGCCAAGAGCCTCCGCGTCGAAGTCGAGCAGGCGGGCCGGCGGACCCTTGCGAGTCCCAACCGGCTGCTGTGGGTGCCCCGCCACCGCCCCCTTGGTGCTGGGGCGCGTTGGCAAGGTGCTACTGCGAGTCGTCGAGCTCCTCGTCGCCGGTTGTGGTGCTCGACAGGTGCGGCCCCTGGTCGGGCTCGAGTCCCTGTCTCACATCGACAGGTCGTCGTCCGCGGGCGACACGCAACGCGTTGAAGAGAGCGGCCATCGCCGCCACCCACGCTGCACCCAGGACGTACCCGCCTAGGACATCGGAGAGGTAGTGGACGCCCAGAGCGATCCTGGAGAAGCCGATCGCCAGGACCATGAGCACCGCGAACGTGACGGCGAGCCGGCGCCAGACTCCGTGCAGGATCGGCAGGAAGACGAGCAGCAGCACCAGGTACCCGACGATCGCAGCCTGGGCATGACCGCTGGGAAAGCTCGACCCGGGCTCATGGGCGACCGGGTGGGTCAGGACCGGGCGTAGTCGATGGACCGACGTCTTGACGACGGTGTTGAGCAGCGATGATCCGGCTGCCGTGATCACCACGAACAGGGCGAGTCGGGGAAGGCGACGCCAGAGAAGCCAGCCGACGACAGGCACCAGCACGATCTGCCAGGCCAGGGCCGACCCTGAGTCGCTGATCAGCTGCATGGCGCCGACGAACCCGGTGTGGGTCACCGCGAAGTTGTGCAGACGGTCACGGGCCCCGTTGTCCACGGCCAACAGCGGCGCCCACCTGTCCTCCACCAGCAGCAAGGTCAGGGCCCCTGGGACCGCCACCAGTACCAGCGCTACTGCGGCCAGCACGGCGCGGGCACCGAAGCGGGTTGTCGACCTGGCCGCCGAGGGGGGAGGCACCCCGGGCGTGCTGGGCAGTTCGCTCATCGTGCCTCCTGCCCTGGCTGGACCGATCCACCGCTGATCACTGCGGGCATTGCCGTGGACGGTGTCCGGGTGCCCGATCCCGGGTGTCAGGGCGGTGGCTCATGGCCTGCGTCCCGGCGTGCGTCCCGGCGTGCGTCACGGGAGGCTGCAGTTGCTGCTTTCAGCTCGTTGTCGGGTGCTTCCTCCAAGGTGATCAGCGAGTTGTCAGCTCCCGGCGAAGCTCGAAGGATCTCATCGAGCTTGCGTTGGGTGGCCGCCTGGGCGCGGGCCTGTGTGTGTTGGATGACAAAGACCATGATCAGCGTCGTAGCCGCCGCAAGTGTCATGAACACGGTCTCCAGCCGGGCAGGGAAACCGACGACGGCGCTGATCAGAACCCACGCCACGACCGCTGCGACTGCCCCCAGCGCAAGCGTGGGCCGCGCCGCCCACCGGTCCACGGTGTGCAGGACTCGACTGCCGAGGTGGCGCTGGTCGACCTGCTCGCTGGATTCTTCTTGCACTGGCTGGCTTCTTCCCGCCGACGTGTTCAAGGGCGTGCGCTGGGTACACGCTCTGTGGCACGGGCGAGCCGTGACGCCTCGCCCGCGTCACCGCGACGGTGGACCAGACAGGCAGCGGCCAGAGCCGCGCAGGCCAAGCCGTTGATCGCCCCGACCAGCACGTCACTGAGATGGTGCATGCCCCGGTACATACGTGCGTACGTGACGAGCACGGGGATGACCGCACACACGCCGATCACCGTACGTCGAAGCCAGGCTCGCTCAATGGTGGTGGCCATGATGGCCAAGGAGCTGTAGAGCGCGACACT
>DATCDE010000121.1 GCA_036510875.1 Actinomycetes bacterium | reverse complement strand
CTACGTCTACCTGCCCTACACCCAGGTGCACATCCCGCCGATCCCGGACCCGGAGTACGCCGGCAGCACGAAGCGCGGCAACTTCGCGGACCTGCTGACCCAGATGGACGCCTTCACCGGACGCATCCTCGACACGCTCGAAGCGCTGGGGCTGGCCGAGGACACCATCGTGGTCTGGGCGTCGGACAACGGCGCCGACCCCAACTACCGCATGCCGGCGATCGACCCCGACCCCGCCGGAGGCTCCTGGCAGGGAAGCTCCGGTCCCTGGCGTGGCGGCTACTTCACTTCTCTCGAGGGCTCGAACCGCGCACCGTGCCTCGTGCGCTGGCCCGGTCACGTGCCCGCCGGCAAGGTCAGCAACGAGATGGTTCACCTGGTCGACATGTTCCCGACTCTGGCCAAGGTGGCCGGCGCCGAGGTTCCGGCTGATCGCGTCATCGACGGCACGGACATGGGCGACTTCCTGCTCGGCGACGCCGAGGAGTCCGGCCGCAACACGGTGCTGTGCATCCAGGGCAACCGCCTGCAGGCCATCAAGTGGCGTCAGTGGAAGGCGCACCTGTTCCAGCAGGACGGCTTCATGTCGACGTTCTCTCCGTTGAACATGCCTCGCCTCTACAACCTGGAGTGGGACCCCCGCGAGGAGCACGAGGTCGACTTCCCGCACGGCTGGACCGTGCACCCGATGGCCGCCGCGGCTGGGGTCTTCCTCTCCACCCTGGCGAAGGAACCGCCGATCAAGCCAGGCACCCCCGATCCGTACACGCCGCCCAAGCCAGGCGAACTGCGGCCCGAGGAGCACATCCAGCTCGGCGTCATCACGCAGTTCGTGACCACGCTCGTCAAGTCCCACGACGAGCTCCCGCAGCCCCACCACGGGCTCGACCACCCGACCGGGTAGGACCACGATGACCGCCTCTACACCTGAGCCGTCGACGCCCGGAGCGCCAGCGCCGTCCGGTCACCCAGAACGACCACCCAACCTCGGCTTCATGGTCGGGTGGATGGTCTTCCTGGGGATCTACCAGATCACCCTGGCCTGGCGGTTCGGCACGTTCTTCGAAGGTGAGAAGGGGGACCTGCGCCAGTACTACGGCGGAGCGGCCCTCGAGCCGTTGTACGCGACGATCGGGGTCGTGGCCCTGGTCGTCGCGTGGGGCGGGTGGCGGCTGCGCCCGTGGGCCTACACCGCCGCCTGGGTCCTGCAGGGGCTGATCTTCGTGCTCATCGTCGGCGGCGAGTTCTTCTGGCTGATGGGGAAACCCGCACCGACGCTGTGGCTGCTCCTTGATGCCGCCTTCGGCATCTACAACGTGTGGTGGTTGACCCGGCCCGCGACGCGCGCCGCCTTCGGGAGGCCGACGACCTGATGTCGAGGGATGGGGCCGAGCACGTCGCGTACAGACCCGGAGCACTCAGGTCCAGCATTCAGGAGCTTTCACTGTGACCGTCGACCAGTTGTTCAACGCGCTGTTCAACGCGGGTCTGTTCATCATGATCGTCACCCTCGTGATGAGCCTGGGCATGGGCTTCACCGTCGGCCAGGTCGTCGCCCCCCTGCGCCGGGTGTGGGTCTTCGTCCTGGCCGTGACGATCAACGTGCTCGTCGTCCCTCTCGTCGCCTGGGGTCTGGCGAAGGCGTTCCCGATCACCCCCGACCAGGTCGTCGGCCTGGTGCTGGTCTGCGTGGCGTCGGCCGGACCTGCCGGGCTGAAGGCCGCGCAGCTCGCCAAACGCGCTGACATGGCGCTCGCAGTCTCCCTGGTCATCGTCCTGCAGCTGATCAACATCGTCGCGGCCCCGCTGTGGGCCCAGGCGGTGGTGACCGGGGCCAGCGTCAGCGCCGCGATGATCATCAAGGACCTCCTCCTGCTGGTGCTCGTCCCGCTCGTCCTGGGACTTGTCGGCCATGCGCGGTACACCGAGCATGCCGAGGCGTGGAAGGCCGGCTTGGAGAAGACCTCCAACATCGCTCTCTACATCGCCATCGCGGCCGGGCTCGCCGTCAACTGGGCCG
>DATCDE010000120.1 GCA_036510875.1 Actinomycetes bacterium | reverse complement strand
GACCCGTCTCGGACAGGTCCGTTGGTTTCGTGCCGCGTCTATCTGGGCGGAGTGGGGCGCCCATAGTGCCGGAATAGCAGCCACCGTCGTCCTGCAACACCCGAACGTCGACGGCGTCCTCGGCGCTCGGGACGTCAGCTTTCAGATGCCACTCCCCCGTCTATTCTGGCTCCATCCGCCATGCTGGATGCCTCCGAACGGACCAAGCGGCGCGGCCCCAGGAGACTGAGGCAGCCTGAAAGTTCGTGTGGCACATTTGTGGCACACAAGGGTGAGAAACGCCGGTCAGCAAGGTCAGCCAGTGTCAAGCAACCAAGCACGAAACGGCCTATCTTGGGCCCTTCATGCGGGATCCTGTCGCACTCATAATCCGTCGGCCGTCGGTTCAAGTCCGACCTGCCCCACTGGTGTTTCCGCAGGTCATCCCTGAAGGAACGGGGCCGTGTCAAGACTCTGGTGACCTCAGATTTGGGCTGTCTTCGACCGCGGCGCACACGTCGAAGTAGGCGTCGGGGTCAAGGCTCGGGCGGAGACCGACCGCGTAGCGGCCGGAGGGCCTTGAGGCTGGCGCCGTGGTCGACGCATGATGTGGGCGGCGGAGACAGTTGGGTGGGGGCGGTTCCTCACGGTGAGAACGGGTTTGGTGGTGTGCTCGTCAGGGCCGGGTGTCCCGGCTGGGTGGGCAGGCCCAGGTGGGCTGCCGGTCATCCCTTCGCCGCGGCAGGGGCGGCATGATGGGGTGCGCGGTGCATCTGGCCGGTGGGGTCAATCACAAAGGGACGACCTCGCCGCAATGGGGGTCATGACCTGCACGACCCGCACCGACCAGGGAAAGACCGGGGATGGTGTTCATGCCACCCTCGGCCGATGTTCTAAAGCGCGAACGTGACCGTCGCGCAGGGCATAGAAGACGAACTCCAGCTGGCGCCTGGCAGCTGCGACACTGCCGATGTTGCGGCCGCGGCGCTCGGCGACCCGCTCGCGCAGGACCCCTGCTGGGCTGGCTGCCGGGATCCGTTTGACCGATTCGATCGCCGCCCAGCGGACGAGGCGGGAGCCTTGCTTGGTGATCCGTCCCCGGTGGACGTGGGTGTCGGACTCGTGATGTTTGGGGGTCAGCCCGGCCCAGCAGGTCAGCTTCGGCGCCGAGGAGAACCTGGTGATGTCGCCGATCTCGGCGACAAACACCGCCCCCAGGGTGGGACCGATGCCGGGGATGTTCTGGACCGCGGTGTAGCCCGGCTCGTGGGCCATCCGGCCGCGGACCATCCCGGCAAACAGGTCGATCTCGAAGTCCAGGTCATCCATCAGCCGGCGCAGCGAGGCGATCCGGGCCGCGTACGGGGCCGGCAGCTCCAGCCCGTCCAACAGCTCGGTGCCCCACCCCCCGAACAGGTCGCTCATCACCACCTGCACCCCGCACTTGGCCAGCACGGCGTGAACCTCGGCCTTGCAGTGAGAACGCAACCCGACCAGCTTGGCCCGGTGACGCACCAGCTCACGCAGCTCTCTGGTCGCCGGCGGTGCGATCCACGCCTCGGGAAGGCGACCCATCCGCAACAAGTCCGCCAGGTCCGTAGCGTCGCGAACGTCGTTCTTGACCCGGCGGTACTCAAAGGCCTTGACCCCCAACGGGTGAGCCAGGTGCACGCTGGCACCACCGGCCTGCAACGCATCCACCGCCCAGTACCAGCCGTAGGTGGCCTCCAACACCACCTCCGGGCACTCACCAGCCCGCGCCAGCACCGACGCCAACCGCTCGACGTCATTGACGATCCGCACCGTCTCGAGCACCTCACCACTCACCGTGGTCCGGACGATCACCGTCCGGCGACGGTGCAGATCGATTCCCACATACTGCTTTCCTGCATACGCTTCCATTTAGGGGCCTCCTTGCCCTCTCGTACGCGACTTGGATACTCCCAAGCATCCCCGCTGGGAGGCGCCGTTGGGAGCGGGAGGAGGCCCCGCTCCTTCATCGCATCACGCGCGACCAGGGCGGGCGCCTGGGAGGCTACGAAGACCGAGATCACCAGCTGGGTGATCATCGAGTAGCGGGGGTAGGGGATGGGTTGCTTCTCCAGCCCTGCCTGGACCACGACCGCGACGACGATCAAAGCCGGCAGCAGCATCATGATGAACAAGAGGACCGGGAGCACCTTGGACTTGGTGGACCGTCCCAGCCCGTAGCAGTTGCGCAGGCCCGTCACGTACAGCGACCGGGCGACGCTCAGCTCACCGAGGCGCGGTCCGGCGTACGGGCGGTACCCGATGTCGTGGATGGCTGCACGCGGCGCGGCCGGGCGTTCAGACGGGCTGGACATGACCAGCACCCCCTTCGCGGAAGACATCCTCGATGTGGTGGTGCCCCTGCTGGAGGCGCACGAGGCCGAGCTCCAGGTCGGCGGCGACATCGCGGATCACGTCGTGGACGCGGTCGTCGCCGGAGTCGACCTCGATCAGCTGGCCCCGCAGTCGGGCTTGCAGCCCCGCGGCAGCCAGAGCGCTGTGCATCCGATCCTGAGCATCGCCCGGACCGGAGACCTCAATCAGCAGAAGCCCAGTCGCATGTGTGAACTCGGACGTCGCGGAGGACCGGAGCAGGCGCCCCCCATCGAGCACGACGACGTGGTCGCTGATCCGCTCGAGCTCACCGAGCAGGTGCGACGTCACGAGAACAGCGATGCCGAACTCCGTGCCGATCTTGCGGACCAGCTCGAGCATGTCGTCACGCGCCGCCGGGTCCAGACCGTTGGTGGGCTCATCGAGCAGCACCAGCTGCGGGTCGTGAACCAGGGCCTGGGCCAGCTTGACCCGCTGTTTCATGCCGGTGGAATACCCGCCCATGACGCGGTAACGCTCCTCGGACAGCCCGACATGGCGCAGATGTCCGGGCTTCCCCACGCGGCAGCCCGCGAGCGC
>DATCDE010000119.1 GCA_036510875.1 Actinomycetes bacterium | reverse complement strand
ACTCACCCTGCACCTGCCCGCCAGCTGGCCATGGCAGCACGGCTGGCGACGACTGCTCGTCGCCGGCACCGGACCACCGCTCACGACCTGACCCGTCCACCCCTCCGACAGGACCCGACCGGAAACCCAAACGTGGAAGAGCCGGAGCACCCGGCGGCATCACCACGCCCACACGCAGGCGACTCACCACACCGACATCAACGCCGCCATCCCCGGGCAATGCGGTGGATCCGGGCTCAGCGGCAGACTGCGGCGATCTGCTCGAGGCGCTCGGGCATTACCGAGTACCACGCCCAGGTGCCGCGCTTTTCGCGAGTGAGAATGTCCGACTCTGAGAGGACCTTCGAGGGGCGCGAAACGGTCGGCTGGGACAACCCCAAAGCTCCAGCTAGATCGCACACGCAGGACTCGCCGTTCTCCGCCGCACGGATCAGCGCAGGTAGCTGAAGTCGGGCCGGGTCAGCGACCGCCTTGAGCAGCTGGGCGAGCGCGTCCGTCTCCGAGCGATTATCGGCTCGGCGATCCCCGTGGGGCGGCACTCAGGACCGGTGGCGGCGGGGAGCAGCCCTGGTGTCACTGAGATTGTCATCACCAACTCCCTCACCGGGTTGGTCGCCCGATCTACATTGACAGTGATCGATGTATCTGGGACGATACTACATCGACAGATGTCAATGTAGACGACCGTGGATGTGGGTGGGGCGATGAGGGTGCTCGCGACTGCAGCTGGCGCTCAATGTGTCGGACCGCTGGCGTCCGTTTCTGTCGCGGCGACCAGGCCGACCACTCAGGAAGGGAGCACCTGATGAACAAGACCCAGCCTGACCCCAGCCGCATGACCGACGAGGAGATCCGCGCCGCCGTCCGTGACCGGTACGCCGCCAGCGCCACCGTCGTCCTCAACGATTTGGGTTCGGCAGCCTCGTGCTGCACCCGCGTGGACCGCGACCCCATGACCCGCGACCTGTACGACGACACCGAGGCCACCCAGGTCCCGCAGGCCGCCCTGGCCGCCTCTCTCGGCTGCGGCAACCCGACCGTGCTGGCGCAGCTCGAGCCCGGCCAGGTCGTCCTCGACCTCGGCTCCGGAGGCGGCCTCGATGTGCTGCTCTCCGCCCGTCGCGTCGGTTCGACCGGCAAGGCCTATGGGTTGGACATGACCCCGGAGATGCTGGAGCTGGCGCGCCGTAACCAGGCCGAGGCCGGCCTGGAGAACGCTGAGTTTCTCCTGGGCACCATCGAGAACATCCCGCTGCCCGACGAATCGGTCGATGTGATCATCTCCAACTGTGTCATCAACCTGGTCGCCGACAAGGACCCCGTGCTGCGCGAGGCCTTCCGCGTGCTGCGACCCGGCGGCCGCCTCGCGGTCTCCGACATGATCCTGCTCCGCCGGCTGCCCGACGTCGCCTACCGGGCCATGAAGTTTTGGACCGGCTGCATCAGCGGCGCCCTGGTCGACACCGACTACCGCGACAAGCTCACCGCTGCCAGGTTCACCGACATCGGTATCGCGGTCACCCGCACATTGGACGCGAACGACCTGACCGACCTGGCCGCACAACTGCCGGACGACGTCATCTCCACTGGTGAGGACCGAGCCAGCATCATCGGCGGAATGGACGGCGCCATCGCCAGCGCGTTCATCCGCGCCAGCAAACCGTGACCGCGCCGGCCACTGGTCCCGCCCAACCGTCCGACTAAGACGTCGTCCTCCGCTCCGGCGGGGACGTTCCCGCGCACGCCTGGCAAGTCTTGCCACGTCTGGCTCGGGCGCACCGGGTGTGGTTGGGCGTATGGGCGACATGTCCTGGATGACGTTGGTCCGTCCTGAAATGCGACGCAGCGTCGTCCCCGCTGCAGCCGCCCGGCCTCGCCCGGTGGCTTGGGCGGCTGCGGTCTTGGGTGGGGCGCCCCGGTCGACGCCCTTGGCCAGTCTGGTGACGTGACTCGGGCCAAGCCATTGTCGGGGGGCCCCGGGAGGGTCATGATCGCGGCATGGGCGAGCGGCTGCGCGTCGATCCACCGAACGTCAACGGCAGCGTCACGGCCTGGGACGTAAGGACCGGGGTCGCGGTCACCTTCCGCACCTGGATCGACGTGATGACCTCCGTGAACGCCCACGACATCCCCTGGACCACCTCACCGACGACGAACGCGACGAGTGCCAACTCGTCCTCGGCAGCCGTCCCAGCGGACTTCGACCGGCCGACCACGCGGATCGGGTGACTCGGACGGCTGCCTGGCCGATCGGCTGCTTGGGATCTGAGCCGACCGAGAACGACCGTCGACGCACGGCTCCGCCCTGCGAGGCTCCCGCTTGCCTCCCCTGTGAAGGTTGAGGGGCCTCGCCCGTTTCGGGCTCCGAGGCGGGTGAGACAACACGCGTTGGCGGCAAACATTGCGGCTCCGTCGTTCGCTCGACACCGGCGGGCGGCCAACTCGGTCCTAGGCCGGATCGGAGCCCGCCGGATATCCGGCGCTGGTGACTTCAGGGGGCGTCTGGTGGTCGTCAGCGGGGAGCGAGGACCTGGGGCGGGAGCGCGGCCCGGCGGTTGAGGGCACGGTGGGCTAGTAGGGATCCGTGCGGACGATCCCCGGACTGGATCAGGACAATCGCACACCGATGACCTGTGACCGCGGAACCGCCTGATGTCGTGGCGATCAATGTGGCCAACCACGTGCTGACAAGCCCAGTCGACAGAGCTTCGCGCCCCGATGCGTTCATGGGAGAGGCAATCGGTCGCCGACGCTGGCCGTCTCCGGGCTGGGAGAGTGCGTTCGGAGTGCCGCTCGATACCCGGATACTTCACCCTGTTGGCCGTTTCGCTGACTGCGGCTGCCGCACACCTCGCCGCGCGGTCGGGACTGCTCGGCCGGGGGGTTTCAGGGTGTCACCGGAATTGACAGGTCCGAAAGTCCCTTCCGCGTCCAGCACTGAACCACCAGCATCAGACTTCCGTCCCGCAATCGCGCAGGAAGTTGTTCACCGACTCGTCGGGGGGCGGTCTCGGACGACCAGACACAGGCACGGAGGTGAGGGCCGGATGAGGCCTGGTAGCGGGCTCGTCGCCGGCGTGGTGATCGCGGCCGCGCTGCTCGCCGGGTGCACCGCTGGGACGTCAGGGACCTCCCCGACGACGCCCCCGCCGGGCGCCTCCCGCGTAGCCACCTTGCAGCCCACACCCGCAGCGACGACCGGCGCGGAGCTGGCGAACCTGCCGCCGCTGAGCGCGCCGTCCCTTGCCCCGGGGTCCGACCCGGGGGTGCTTCCCGGGCCGGTGCTCATCGCCGACGAGGACAACAACCGCCTGGTCGTGGTCGACCCGCAGGGGCGGGTGCGCTGGGAGTTCCCGCGGCCCGGGGACCTCGCAGCAGGCCAGTCGTTCAAGCTGCCCGACGACGCGTTCTTCAGCGCCGACGGCCGGCGGATCGTGGCCACCGAGGAGGAGTATCAGGTCGTCAGCGTCATCGACATCGCGACGCATCGGATCGTCTACCGCTACGGCACCCCCGGGAAGGCCGGCTCCACCGCGGGACACCTGTCCAACCCGGACGACGCGATGTTGCTGCCCGACGGCCGGCTGTTGATCGCCGACATCCGCAACTGCCGGCTGCTGTTCGTGGCGCTCGGGGCGACGACACCGACCGCGCAGCTCGGCCGGACCGGGTCCTGCCGCCACCAGCCGCCCACCCACCTGGCCAGCCCCAACGGTGCGTTCCCGATGCGCGACGGGCGGTTCCTGGTCACTGAGATCGGCGGCGACTGGGTCGACGCGATGACCCTGGACGGCGTCGTCTCCTGGACCACCCACCCGCCCGGGGTTGCCTACCCCTCCGACACCGGCGAGATCTCCCCGGGGCGCTATCTCACCGTCGACTTCAGCGACCCCGGGCAGATCGTCGTCTTCGACCCCGCCGGCGCGACGCTGTGGCGCTACCGGCCCTCCGGATCGGCGAAACTGAACCACCCGTCGCTCGCGCTGCCACTGCCCAACGGCGACATCTTCGCCACCGATGACCGCAACCACCGGATCATCGTCGTCGACCCGCGCACCAACCGGGTGGTCTGGCAGTACGGCCACTACGGCGTCCCCGGCAGCGGACCCGGCTACCTCGCCAACCCCGACGGGATGGACCTGCTCCCGCCCTACGCGCTCTGGTCACCAGCTCAGGGAGGCTGACCACCAGCCCGCAGGAACGAGCCGCTGGGGAAGGCGACCGGACCGCTGCTCGCCAGCGCAGGCCGACGCTGACGTCCTTGAGGGGGCTCGTTGGGGAGTCCTGGGACGCCTGGCGCCCGGACGGGGTGGACCAGCCAACGACCAGGTCCGGAGTATCGGGCGCCCCCCGGACGTGATGGCGGCGGGTGTGGTGCGATGTGCGGGTGACGTTCTTCGACGCGGTCGCAGGGCAGCCGGAGGGACACCGGGCCGGGCGGGCCGGGTGGCTGCGCGCCGCGGTTTTGGGGGCCAACGACGGACTGGTGTCCACCTCCAGCTTGATGGTCGGGGTGGCGGCCAGCGGCGCCTCGACCGGGGCGATCCTGACCGCGGGTATCGCCGGATTGGCGGCTGGGGCGATGGCCATGGCAGCCGGGGAGTATGTGTCCGTCAGCTCGCAGTCCGACGTGGAGCGGGCGGACCGGGAGATGGAGATCAACCACCTCGCGGCGGACCCGCCCGGAGAACTGGAGGAACTCACCCAGATCTACCAGGCGCGGGGGCTCCCGCGCGAGCTCGCCGAGCAGGTCGCCGTCACCCTGCATGAGAAGGACCCGCTGGAGGCGCACCTGCGCGACGAGCTCGGCCAGCACGAGTCGACGAAGGCACGCCCCCTCCAAGCCGCCGCGGCGTCGGCGATCAGCTTCACCCTCGGCGGGCTGGTGCCGTTCCTCGGCATGCTCGCCCACGGCGAGGGACCTCGGCTGGACCTGATCGTCGCAGTGACCATCGTGGGCTTGGCGGTCGCCGGGCTGCTGGGTGCCCGAGCCGCCGGCACGGCCCTGCTGCGCCCTACCTTGCGCGTGGTCATCGGCGGCACCGCAGCCATGATCGTCACCGCGCTCATCGGCCGCATCGCGCACGTCTCCGGCCTCTAGCCACTTCGACAGACAGGGCCCCTGGACATCGGGTCACGTCCCCGGCGGGGGCTCGTCCGTCGGAGGGACTGTCCATTTCCGCGTGGGCTGCGACGGAACCTGGCGACCGCCGGCCGTCGGGTCGCATGAATCGCGGGGCTGCCACTATGGGGCGATTCGGCGGTAGTGCGCGGCGTCAGCAGATCGGAAGACCGGCCGGCAGGGTCTCGTCGGCCGGTTCGCCCGCCACCGCGCGGGCGTAGACCTGCTTGACGGTGTCGGTGAACGGTGCGCTGTAGGAGGTGTCCGCTGTGCAGCCCCCTTGGTTGAGTCCGCCGATGAGCGCAGTGATCGTGCCCGTCCCGGTAGCAGCGTTGTAGTGGGAGATCCACGGGGAGCCGCTGGTGCCGTCGGCGAATCCCGGGCAGTCGAAGCTGGGATACCCCCGGGTGCGGTACACGGTGGCGGTGCAGACCACTGGGAGATCATCGTGGCCGATCGTGTAGCCGGCCACGGTCACCTGTTGGCCAGTTGCGGGGGCGCTGCCCAGCGTGTTCGCTCCGACCACCGACTGCACCGAGGCTCGTGTCCGGTTGGTGGTGGAGGGTGCGACGACGAGGAAGGCGAAGTCGACTGCCGGGTCTTGGTGCGTGATCCAGCTCGGCGCCAGGTAGGCCCGCTGCACCACCCAGGTGCCGTACGGCACGCCGCCGTCGTCGTAGCCGGGGGCGAACAGTTGACCGGCTCCGGTGCCGGACACGCAGTGAGCGGCGGTCACGATGATGTTGCCGGTGGGGCTGGAGACGACGCTGGCGGTGCAGGTGTGCACCGAGGGCAGCCCGGCGGCGAACAGGGGACCCACCGCGGACAGGGTCGGGGGGTCGGCGGTCGCTGACGGGCGCGCCGCTTGAGCTGGGACAGCCGGGTTTGACGCGCTCGCGGAGGCGCTTGTGGGGCGGGCGGGCGTCTGATCCGGTGTCGCACAGGCCGCCGCCAACAAGGTGGGCAGGACAACTACCACTAACACTCCACGGCTGAGTCGCCTTCCGAGCACCCCTGGCATGACTGAGGAATATAGCGACATGCCGGGCCGGGTCGGCTGCCGCACGTCCAAGTTCAGCAAGCCCGTCCAGCCCGCTGGCACTCAGGCTGGCTAACCCAAGGCTTGACGGACTCAGTTGTTACGGGGCGAACCCGGGAATGTACCGGCCAAGCCAGGTGAGGACCTGGGGCAGCTCGCTGCTCCACAGACTCGTCCGGTGCCCCGCGTGGGCCAGGACCAGGGCCTGGATAGACAGCGGTGCATGCGCCGCTGCCAGCAGCCGCGCCGTGGACGGGTAGGAGACGGGGTCGGAGTGGGACGTTTCTAGCCACAGTGCGACGGGCGGGGGTCGGTATCGGGCCAGGGCAACGAGGTTGTATCTTTGCGCCTCGGCGCTGTTCGACCTGAACGGTACGTAGTTCGACGAGAAATCAGGCTGGTAGTAGCCGCCCATGACGATGCCGGCCGCGTACTGGCCAGGGTGCAACATGGTGGCCATCGCGGCGCACCACCCGCCGGTGGACAGCCCGATCGTCGCCCAGGAAGCCCGGTCGGTACGCACCCGCAACGTGCGCATCACCCAGTTCGGCACGTCTTGGGTCAGCCACGTCTCGACCTTGGGGAAGCCGCCGGGGCCGTCAACGCACTCGGTGTCCACGCCGGGGGGAAACTCCGTGGTCGGGGAGATAGTGATGACGGGTCCGAGCGTGTGCTGGGCCACCGCCTGGTCGAGGGCGTTCCCCAGGTTCATCGAGTCGATCCACTCGGAGGGTTCGCCGGGGTACCCGGAGAAGGTCTCCAGGACCGGATACCGACGACTCTGGTTGGCCGGCAGGGTGTAGCCCTCGGGCAGGGTGACCAACACGGTCCCCGAGAGCCCGCTGGCCGCCCCGGTCACTGTGTAGCGCAGGACCCGGTCGGTGGAGCTCGCCCCAGGTGGCAACCCCGGCAGCGCCGGCGAGGTCGCTGCTAGCGACGGCGGCTTGATCACCACCCCGGCGGCCTGGGCCGCGCCGGCCCCCGCATGGGCGGTCACGCCCACCGGGCCGCCGAAGAACGTCCCGCGCAAGTCCGTCCAGTCAGCGAAGAAGCTGAACTGATCATTCAGCGCGACCGCTGCCGTGAACAGGACCAGCAGATTGACCACCAGCAACATCGACACGCGTGCAAGCACCGGGCGGGGCCGACCCGCCGAGACACGTGGCAGAAGCAGCACTGTCGCAGCAAACGCCGCCGCCGTCACCACGAGAACAAGAGCGAAGAACACCGGCCCCGTGAGCGACAACCGTGACCTCCCGAGCACCGTGATGCCTTTGCATGCGCGCGTCCAGGCGTCGCGCCTTCGCCAAGATCAGCGGGAAGCTAGTCCCGGTTGATGAGGGGACCGTGAACGGCCCTGCGAACTCAGGCACTGCGAGGATGCCCGAGCCGAGGACTGATCCACCGAGCACCTGGATGGGCCTCGCGAAGCGGGCGCCGAAGGCTGGCGGAGCTTCCGCGCGCGGCGAGGCGTCAAAGGGCCGGAACGATCTGTCGTGTCAGCCACCTGCCCTTCTCCTCGCGTCTTCGCGCCGCCGTGTCACGGCCGCGCCGCCGTTCGGTGCCGCGGTGCACGGCATCCGGCGACACGCAGTGGCGACCGCTACCGCGGCCACCTCAGTCGCGTGGATGCGCTGGCCCCGTTGGCCTAGCGGCATGGACTTGCCGTGGGGCTGGCGAGCGCCGGGCTCATTCGGGCCGTCCGGCGGTGCCCACTTGCCCGGCGGGCAGGCTGCGGGCGAGCGCTGTGAATGGGGTGGGTGGGGTGAGGGTCGAGGGGTGGGTTGTGCCGAACCCGGTCTGGGCGAAGGCTCGGATCAGGTTCGCGGTCAACCGCTGCAGCAGGCTCGCCTCGGTCCGGGGGATGTGGTGGTCGGCGCAGGAGCCGTCGATCTGACACGCCCAGTCGGTGGTGCCGACGGAGAAGACCGCGGCTCCGGAGGGAGCCGTGTAGTAGGTCATGTCGACGGGCCACAGCTGTCCGGCGCGGTGGAACACGCCTTCGGCGATGACCTGCAGGTTCGGCGGCAGTCCGCGCAGGGTGACGATGCCGTTGACCTCGTTGGCGGCCGCGTTGGGTAGCAGGGATCCGATGTGCAGCCCGGTGCCGGTGACCAGCCAGGACGGGGCGGTGCGCAGGCGCAGGCCGCTGTCCATCTTCAGGCCGGCGTAGCGCTGTCCGACCAGGGCGCCGGCGTCGAGCGCCGGGCCCGGGTCCTGGTACCAGCGGACGGTGGCCAGGGCCGGCTCGCTGGCGGCGACGGGGTCGGCGAAGGTGCGGTAGCAGACCACCCCGGTGGGCTGGCCGTTGGCGGTCCGGTTGATGCGGATCTGCCAGGACACGTCGTTGGCGCCGAGCCAGGCCTCGTTGACGCCGGCGTTGCGGGCGGCTTCTAGGGCGTGCACCATCCGCGCGGTCCAGTACTCGGCGTGCCCGGGGATGATGATCTCGTGGTGGGTGAGCAGCAGGCTGGGGGTCGCGTCGACGTCGAAGTCGGTCAGGTAGGCGGTGTCCAGCCCGAGGCGTTCGACCTGGTGGACCAGGGCGACGTCACGGACGAGAAGCTCACGCAGCCCGTCCCCGACCAGCGGACGGCTCAGCCCTGCCTCGAACGACCGAAGGGCGTTCAGTCTGCCTGGTCCGTGGTAGAGGCTGGCGCCACCGTAGGTGTTGTAGGCGGCCCAGGTGGCCGCGCTGAGCTGGACGGCCACGGGCGCGCTGCTGGTCGGGTCGGAGACGACCAGCGGGGCGGCGCTCACCGCGTGGTCGCGCAGGCTGACGAACTCCACCAGGGAGAGCCCCGGCGGGTAGGACGGGGTGATCGGGATCGTCGTGGTGGTCGGCCAGTTCTCCTGGATCACCCGGGTGGCACCATTGGGCCGCGCCTGGCGCTGTGGCCGCACGGTCAGCACGGTTGAGGTCCAGACCAGTCGGGCTCCCGCCCCGTGGTACCAGCCGACCCTGAAGACCTTGATCTGCGCTGGGCCACCAGCCGAGCTCAGGTGCACCGCGACGTGGTCGCCGCACGCGGCGCTGGTCTGGCCGAGGTAGCCCACCACCTGGGCCGTGCTGGTCCGGTAGTGCACCTGCCAGCTCGTGTTACCGGGTCGGGCGTTCTCCCGGGCCAGCCAGCCCGTCGCCTGGTCGGCTGGCTGGCAGGGCGCGACCGCCGGGGTCCCCGGCAAGTTGGCGGGCATCCCGGTCTGCAGCGAGGCCGCCCAGCCGTGGACCAGCACGGGGCGACGGGCCGCGGCCTGCGGCGGCTGGACCGCCGGAACGGAGACGGACGAGGCGAGGACCGCGCCGTTCGTCTTTTCCGTCTGGTGGGCAGTGCTGCACCCTCCGAGAACCAACGCGACCACGATCGCCACGGCGCTGCTCACCGCGGCCGGCCCGAACCGACCTCTCACCCTTGCTCCTGGCGCTTCAGGGAGCGGATGCTCCGGGCGGTCAACGGATCACGACGTGCGTGTGTTCCCGGAGTACAGCACGAGTTGTGTCGACGACAACTCTCCTGGTCAGGTAAGGCTTTCCTTGCCTGTCTTGTCCCCGTGTCGGGCTCATCGTTCTCTCATCTGCCGGGGCGTATCATTCGAGTTCTTACAGTGGCGGGGCAGACTTGGCGTGCGCGTTTCGCCCGGTGATGGGTGCGGACACGGGGTCCGCGTCAGCCGGCCTGATGGTGAGTCCGCGGCCGAAGGGACAGGTTGGTGAGCACCGCCCAGAAGCCAAGGACGCCCCTTGCCGCACCCGCGAGCGGAAATGGTCGCGCCCGGGGACGTCTGCGGCTGACTCGGCGGGGTCGCCGCGTGGTGCGGGCTCTGATTTTGATCGTGTTGCTGCTGCTGGGGAGTGTCGCCTGGTCGTTGGGTCGGGCGGTGACCGCGCCGGGGACCGACAGCATGGCGGCTCGGGTGGCCGAGTGGGGTCGTGACCACGGGATGGGCGCGCTGGTCACCGCGGCCGAGAACCTGCAGTACCAGCTGCACCCACCCAAGGTCGGCGGCAAGCTCGACCCCGGCGCCCTCGCGCAGCTCGGGACGGCAGCGAGCCAGACGCCACGTGCCGGCTCGAGCGTGGCACGCGGAACGGTCGTGGTGCACGCGCCGCTGGCGCCGTTGGCCTCTCCGGGGCTGGCCGGTGAGGGGGTGTTCCGCCCGGTGGTGACGGTGAAGGGTCAGCCGGCGGTGCAGCTGGCCTACCTGCGCCCGGACTCCAGCCACACGTCGTATCTGGCCGGGGTGGTGTGGATGAGCGGGAAGGCGCTGCGGCTGGTGCAGCACCCCGGGT
>DATCDE010000118.1 GCA_036510875.1 Actinomycetes bacterium | reverse complement strand
GGTGCCGCCCCACCTGTCGCAGGAGTCGTTCCCAGCGCTCGTCGAAGAGCTTCGTCCCACCTTCGTGGCGTGGGTGGCCAGCTTCCTGATCACCGGGATGTACTGGGTAGGGCACCGTGATGTCTTCGCCCGGGTCCGCTTCGTCAACCGCGACCTTGTGTGGCTGAACCTGCTCTTCCTGCTCCCAGCAAGCCTCATCCCCTTCGCCGCCTCGGTGTTGGGGCAGTATCCGGACGAGTCGTTTGCGCTCCGCATCTACGGCGTCGTGATGATCGCAGCGTCCCTGATGAGCCTCGCCCTCTACGGATACGTGATCCGACATCCGGGCCTCTGCTGTGGGCGGGCGAGGTCAGCGGCCGGTCGTGGGTCGGATACCTGCTGATCGTCTCGCCCATCGTGGTCTACGCGATCGCCATGGCCCTGGCCGACGCGTCGACGTCGGCGAGCGTGGTCCTGTTCCTGTCCGTCCCGGTCCTCTATTTCCTGCTGGTCACGATCCTGCGAGTACGACACGAGACACAGGCCCAGACCGATGACTTCTTCTGACGCTGAACTCGACGGCATCGACTGGTCGGCGCGTATCCGTGTCGGGGCGTCGATCAACCAGACGGGTGTTTCCAGAGCGGTTGTCGGGTTGGTTTTTCGGGTGATGGCGTGGTTTCTGCGTATCCGTTTCTGACAATGATCCCGATGGCGGCCAGGGAGAACGGAGCGGGCGCACCCAAGAGGAAGCCCACCGTTGGTACCACCCACACGGAGGCTGTCTTCGTGGCGTTCCCTGGCTTGGTTTCCGTCTGCCGCCTTGGTACCAACTGGATCTGGATCTGTTCGGGTCCGAACCGAGCAGGTGAAATGACCCCTTTATGGGGTCCTAAATTTGGGGGTCACCTTGACGCGTCCTGCGAGGGGTCATGTCGGCCCGGGGAAATGCCTGGGAGACGGCAGTTGTCGGGCAGCCAAACATACTGCGAATTTGACGTGCGCAGGATTCGCGGGCAACCCCGGACAAGTGCATAATCCGGCTCAATCTCAGCGGGCGACTCAGAGGTGTCGCCGCAGCTAGTAGGAGGGGTGCGGCCATGTCTGAACTTCTTCATCGTGGTGAGCGGGTCCGAGAGCTGATGCCCGACTTGACCCGCGATCTTGTCGAACTGGTGGCGGTGCCATCGGTGTCGCTGCGTGGCTATCCGGCGTCGACTCATGGTCCGTTGCTGCGGGCTCGTGATCTGGTGGCGCGGCTGCTCAGCGATGCGGGCTGCGCCGTGGCGTCGATCGAGCTGCCAGAGACTGCGCCCGTTGTCTTCGGGGAGATCACGGCACCGCCGGGCGCGCCCACGGTGCTGCTGTACAGCCATTACGACGTGGTGCCCGCCGGGGACGAGAGCCTGTGGGAAACACCACCGTTCGAGCCGACGATTCGTGACGGGGCGCTGGTCGGGCGGGGAACGGCCGACACAAAGTCGAACATCGCGGCCATCGTGGGGGCGATCAGGGCGTGGGACGGGCGGCCACCGGTCGGCGTGAAGGTAGTCATCGAGGGCATGGAGGAAGTCGGCGGGGCCGCGTTCACCAGCTACCCGCCGCAGGACCCGGCTCGGTTCGCAGCCGATGTGATGCTGATCGCCGACCTGGGCAACGTGCGTCCGGGGATCCCGACGCTGACGGTCGCGCTGCGGGGCATGGCCAACGTGGTGGTCGAGGTCCGGACCCTGGCTTCGGCCAAGCACAGCGGACAGTACGGCGGGGCAGCCCCCGACGCGCTGATCGCGATACTGCATGCGTTGGCGACGTTGCACGACGTGAACGGTGACGTCGCGGTGGCGGGTCTGCGCCGGGAAGAGTGGACCGGGGGCGGCCTGGACGAGGCCGAGTTCCGTGAGCTGGCCGAGGTCGCCGACGGGGTTCCGCTGATCGGCACCGGCACGTTGGGCTCCCGGGTGTGGTCAGGTCCGGCGATCACCGTGATCGGGGTGGACGTACCCGGCGTCGACGACGCCCTCAACGCGGTGTCGCCATACGCCAGGGCCAAGCTGAACGTGCGCGTCCACCCGCAGCAGGACCCCCGCGAGGCCCAGCAGGCCGTGGTAC
>DATCDE010000117.1 GCA_036510875.1 Actinomycetes bacterium | reverse complement strand
TTCGTCGGGGATTCGTCGCGGCAAGCCGACCCGTCGGGCAGGGCGCCCGACTACCGCAGAGCGGGCAGTCGGACCTTCTCGGGGTCGGTGTGGCCGAGATGTTCCCTGTTCCGAGTGCGGCACGGGCTCCGCTGCCGAAGGCGGGGAAGGCGCAGCCGTCACAGGACCAGCTGCTTCTCGGAGACTGACGGACCACCGTCGGAACGGCTCGAGCTCGAGGTCTCGAACCGCCGTGACACCATCGTGGCATCGCCTTGCCCTTGATTTGGCACCACGATGGTGCCATCCTTGTGCCATGGATCTCGCTCCCTATCTCTCCGAGCTGCGTGACCAGCCTGGCCGTTTCACACACCGGTAGGCTCCGCCAACCAACCTCGGCGTGACAGCACGGGAGGCAGGCATGTCCGACACGACGGTACCCACGGCCGAGGACGGCCCGGCAGGTGCGGGCGCAACGGTTGAACGGACCATTGACCTGGGCGAGGCTGCCCGGGGCACGGTGTCGCTCGAGCAGCCCGTCCTGCGGTACACCGCCAATCCGATCCTCACCCCCGCGGACGTGAACCGGGTGTGGCGCGACCCAGCCCTGAAGGTCGTCACCGTTCACAACGCCGGTGCGGCAGTCGTCGACGGTGAGACCGTCTTGCTGTTCCGATCACATCTGCGCTGCGGGATGAGCGTTCTTGGGGTCGCCCGCAGCCAAGACGGCTTGACCGACTGGCGGCTCGACCCCCGGCCGGCGGTGATCCCGGCGACGCCAGGCGATTGGTACGGACCGGGCGTCGACGTCGAGTCCGCCGTCGACATGGAATCGGGCGGGGTTGAAGACGCCCGCCTCAACCCCATCGACGAAACGATCGCCGTCACCTACAGCGCGTACCACGCCGAGGTGAGGAACCGGGTGCGGGTCGCGTTGGCGACCACCGATGACCTGCGCAGCTTCCGCCGTTACGGCCCGATGCTGGACCAAGACATGCGCAACGTGGTCGTCTTCCCGGAACGGGTCGGCGGTCGCTACATGGGCCTGTTTCGCCCCAACGACGCCATGCCCGGTGACGTCGGCGGCGCCTTCACCCAGATCCGAGTAGGGACCACCGACGACTTCCGGACCGGCCCGTGGGACATCGACACCGAACCCATCATGCGCACCGGTGCCGGCCCCAGCGCGTTCTCCGACAAGCTCGGCCCAGGCGCCCCACCGGTCCGGACCCGACACGGCTGGCTGAACCTATTCCACGGGGTGCGGGCCACGATGGACGGAAACCCGTACGTGCTGGGGGTCGCCCTCCACGACCTCGACGACCCGCGCCGGGTGCGCATGTCAGCCATCCCGGTGCTCTTCCCGTCCAGGGCTGACTGCCGCACGCCCGAGGACGGCTATGTTCACGTCCCCAACGTGGTGTTCTCCTGCGGGTTGCTTCGCCACCCGGACGGCACGCTGGTCATCTACTACGCCGGCAACGACACCGTCCTCGACGTCGGGCTCACCCACGAGGACGTCCTCGCCGAACTGTGCCTTCGCTACGGTCAGCACCCACTCACCGGCCGGTTGCTCTACTCGCTCTGACGCGTCAAGCCGGCACGGACGGACAGCACCTGCACTCCTAGCAACGGCACCGACCCTCTGACCGCCGAGATACTCGCCCGTCGCTCCTTCCGTGCATGTGCAAGTGGGCGGGTGGGCCTCGAACCCACGACCGACGGATTATGCGATCGGGGGTCTCGATCAGTGACCGAGCGCGTGGAACACGTCGTAGACCATCCATGCGGGCCAGAAGATGCCTTGGAACACGGCGAGCACGTAGTGCCAGAAGGTGTCCGCCTGCTGCCAGAAGTACACCCAAGCACCGAAGATGCCCAGGCCGTAGAGTGCGCCTCCGCCTGCGGCAGCGGAGTTGCGGTTGTTGCTCATGGTGACCTCCTCGTTGCGGCGCTTCGAGTCTCCTCGCCGACGTCGAGGGCACACGTGACGAAGGTCCCTCCCGGACCGGCCCCCGGCGTGCCTGGTTGAGCGGTACATCAAGGGTGGACGCAGGGTTCGGTACCCCCGTGCCTACGACCACGCAGGCTCCCGAGGAAGACGGACGCGCCCTCGCCCCGGCGGGGGCGCTTCTGTTCGCCCTGGGGATCAGCTCATGAACAGACCCAGGGCACGGCTGCCGTCCGGCGCCCAGCCCACAGGGCTGGCGGGAAGCTCGAGTCAGAGCCTCTGGAGTCTGCGGTACCGGGCCAGCACTCGCTCGGTGTGCGCCCCGCCGAAGGTGATCAGCAGCGAGCGGTCCTCGGACAGGTCGATCACCCGGCCTTGACCCCAGGTGTCATGGCTGACCCTGTCGCGAACGCGGTAGGTCTCCAACGCGACTGGACTGACATCCGCCAACGGGCTGCCGGAGGGACGACGTGCAACGGGAGCGGGGAACGAGTCGATAGTCACCGGGAGAGTATGAGTCCACCGCGAGGCCGGAACCTGCGACTGACACTGAGAATCGCGTCACACAGCCAAGCCTGTCCTGGGCCGGCCCACTCGACGCCCTTCGAGGCCGACCTCGTGGGGAGCGGCGCACTCTGGATCACCCGATGGAAGCCAGCCCTCAACGCCACCGAAGATCGGACACTCCTTGCGCGAGGTGGCGGCGAACCACCGGCGTGGCGCTTGTCAGGTGGCTTTCGCCACTACCGGGCAGTGTGGTGCCGCTGGAGGGTGTGGGCGGGGCGCGCAACCGCGAAATCGTGGAGGGCTCATGGACATCGACAAGTTCCTCGGCAATGCGAAGGACACGCTCACGGTGCGCCGGGTGTTCGGCGAGCCGTACGAGAAGGACGGCGTCACCGTCATCCCGGCGGCGCGAGTAGCCGGCGGTGGCGGTGCGGGCAGCGGGCAGGACGAGAAGGGTCCCCAGGGTGAGGGCGGCGGCTTCGGCATGAACGCCACTCCGGCCGGGGCGTTCGTCATCCGAGGGGGCGAGGTTCGCTGGCGGCCTGCGGTGGACCCGAACCGGGTCTTCACTGTCACGGCCGCCGTGGTGATCGCCGTCGTGCTGACCCGAGGCTGGGTGTTGTCGCGGCTGGCCAAGGCCGGGCGCACCGGGGACCAGCGCTGCGAGTAACGGGGATCGCAGGACTGCAAGTCGCGTCCCCCATGTATGGGACAGCCCGAGTAGCCTTCTCCGCTGCGAGGTCCCTTTCCGCCTACCCCCGTGGGCGTAGAAGGGGGCCTCGCCCGCGTGGTCGGGTCTGCCGCTGCGTGAGGCGACAGGTGCAGGACGTCGAGTTCGCGGCTCCGCCGTTCGCCTGATAGCGCCCCTGGCACGGTCGGTCCTAGGCTCCCGGATCGGAGCCCGGCGACCACCTGGCGACGTTGCACCTAGGGGGCGTTCGGTGGTCGGCCAGGGCTCCGCCACCGTTCTGCACGGGCTGTCGGGCCATGCTCGCCGTCCTAAGGCTGGCCACCTCCACGCTGCCGAACGGCACTGGTAGACGGCGTCCTCACGCGGCCACGCTGAAAGTTGTGGATCTAGTGAGGTGATGACCATGAGCGCCGCGTCTTCTCCCACACCCGTGACCCGTACCCACCACCCTGCACAGAACCTGGTCGTCGCGTCGTGGCTGATGATCCCGAGCATCGTGCCGTGGCTGGTTCTCAACGCCTACGTGGTTGAGGCCACCTTCCGCCGAATGGTCGGAGCCACCCTGATCGACGCCGCCGGGTATCGGGACTCCCTGACCGATCACGGTGCCGCCGGATGGGCGGCCCAGATCGTGGTGTACCTCGTTGCGTTGCTGCCCGCCGTCACCGGCATCGTGTTGGCCTGGATCGCCCACCGGCGAGGCGAGCACACAGCCGCCGTCCTTCCCATGATCGGCAACGCTGTGGTCGCCGGGCTGATCCTGGTCCTGATACTCACCGGGACCATGTAGAGCACTGGCACGTCCGTACCCCCTGAGGCCCCGTCGATCAATCCGGCGGGGGGCGGTCTGGCTCAGCAGCCAGCAGCAGATCAAGCCCTCCACGAAGGCCCGCTACCGCGGCCTGCTGCGCAACCCGGCAGACGGGTGTGACTCCCCGGGGCTGCCCACGCCGAGAAGCGCTTCCTCACACACGAGCAGGTCGCAGACCTGGCGGACGTGAGTGGGGCGGGTGGGGCTCGAACCCACGACCGACGGATTATGAGTACGAACCGAGCAACCCCCTTGACCCGCGGCGATGGTGGCGATCACGTCTCTGACGCGGGTATGCCGTCTACACCGCGTTGGCAGATGTTGGCCACCAATGGACACTTTGCGGACTTACTGCGGACTGATTGCAAACCCCGATACAAGATCATCAGAGGCGATACTTCGGCGTTACCGGATGTCCACGGTCAGTGCGTTGGCACCGCGCTCCCCTTGCTCAGCCGGGCATCTGTCAACGCCGAGCGAATCTTGACCCCTCTGTGCTGATCGAATACCAACCCCGAGAGCAGCTGCCACATCCCGGCGAGCAGGTCACCGGTGGTCCGCGTCGGCAACAGCAACGCCATGATGAACCCGGAGAACGCGGCCACCATCGTGAGCACCGGCGGGTCCGCCAGGCCCCGACCACCGACCGGGACGACTTTGCCCGGGAACCACAGATCGCACTGCACGACCTCCCCAGCGGCATAGACCGTGCGATCCGCGGGGTCCGCGCCCCGGAACAACGGCCGCAACTGCGCGACCCGGGCGCGCAGCACCGATGAGGAATGCTCCCAACCGATCCGCTCGCCGATCACCGTGGCCGCCATGTCGGGGAACTCCGCGAGCAGCGCGCGAATCGCCGGCTCGAACTCATCGACCCGCGACCCCGCCGCGGCCCGCTCATAGCGCGGTGGGGCGTCAGCGGCCAACGCCGCACGCACCGTGTTACGCGCCAACCCCAACCGGCGAGCTATCGCCTTCACGGCCATGCCCTCCGACCGATTCAGACGCCGGATCTCAGCCCAATCTTCCATCATGATCATTCCCTCACTGTGGCCGAGGGGGTCAAGATTCAATCGGCACCAGGGGGTCAGTCTTCACGCGGCGTCGACAGCATCAGCGCCTCCGGATCTACCAGCACGCCATCCAGGACCGTGACAGGGCCGTCGCAGAGGCGTTGTCGGGGTTCGCCGACGCCAAGGTCATCCCGTTGAAGCGGCGGAAGTGATCCGTCGAAGACGGGTGACCGGGTAGCCCTGGCGGGTCCTGAATGTGCCTTGATCCTCCGTCCCCCGACGTGCACCATGCTCACCATGCTGGCTACTGGAGCCCCGTCGCCTGTGGGGCGATGAGCGATGGGGCTCCGTGGCGTCCTCACCTCCCGTGGTGATCGGTCCCTGTCCCGTCTGCCTGTCCGCGATCTCATTTGTGCACTCGTCGAACGGACGATTGTCGGCGATCACAGCCAGCCCCAGGCGTTCGAGCGGAGCCTCGTCTGGCCCCGATACCCCCCTGTCGGGCGGCGGGGCTCCTTGCTTCATCGATCGGGAGGTGCTGAACGAGCAGTCGGGCCGTGCAGGGCTGTTCCTTTGGCGTCTGGTTCTGCTTGCACCGACTGCCGCAGCGACCACCAGGAACCTGCGACCCTCCCGAAGCGTTGCACCGCGCATGGTGGGACAAATCGGACTGATCGCCGCAATGGTGGCGGCGAGAGTCGCCGAGGCTGCGGCCGCTGCGGCCAACTTCGCGATAGCCGTGCTGTGGGGCGCCCCCGCAGTCCCGGACACCGAGTACGAGTCCTAAGCCCCTGCGCAGCAGGGCCATCCCAGTCCTAACCTGAAGTGGTTGTGGAGCCCCCCGCTGCCGCCCGACTCGCACCCATGCGGCAGCGGGGCCAGCCCGCTGAAGCCCTGTCGCCGCTCACCCCCTCTTCCCGAGCGGCGGCGGGGCTTCGTCGCAGTTGCGGGGACCCGGTGAGCAGGCGGAGGTGGCTTCGCCGTGTCCAAGATCCACGGCACCGATCACCCGAACGGCCCAGCGCGCTCCCACACCGACAGGGGATACCTTCGCGTCGGAGCCCCGTCGCACCCAGGGGGGTGTGGATCCGACGGGGCTCCTTCGTGGTCGGTGGCCTCATGGGGCACGATCTCGGCCAGGGCTCTCGTCACCCGAGAAGACTTGCAGCACTTCCCAGTCGATAGGGCCATGTGGGCGATGACTACTCAATGACAGGGTTTCACCACTAAGAGTGACGTATCGTCGTGCCCGCCGCAGCCGCTCGGCCAGACCCCCCCATGGCATGGGTGGCTGCGGTCTTCCAAACGCGTCCTCGCAGTGCTGGCGTCTCGTCCAGGATGACCTCGTGGATCCGGAGCGGGCGGCCACCCTGGTCGAGGCGTACCTCTCGGGATTGACCATGCGCCAGGTCGCGGCCAACCAAACAATCGGCACGACGTCGATACGTGAACCGGACGAGCGCGCTGGTCGTTACCGCCTGCCGCTGGTGACCATCCCGACGCCGTACTCTCCGAAGTGCTCCGCGTACATGCGGGTCCACGGCTCCATCGTCTCGTTGGCGATCTCGGCGAGGGAGTAGTCCTGCGGGCGTGGGCTGGGCGACATGAATCTCCGGGAGATCGACAAGTCCGCACCCGATCCGGGCGGACAACTCACTCATACCCATCCCCGGACCCTTCTCACCGCCCATCGCCCGTGACGTCCCTCACACGGGTACCGCACATGGAAGACAAGCCCGACAGCCCCTACCCCACCGGTCGACCTGCCGCGGATTGGCTCGTCGGTCAAGTACTGCGCTTGTCGCGGACGAGCACGATCAGGTTCCGGCGCTTGATCTCGAACAGCCCAATCGCCTCGACCAGATCGCTCAACTTCCGGTAGCCGTAGTCCCGTGGATCGAAAGCCGTAGTTCCGTGGATCGAACGACGCCTGGTTGCTGATCTGGTTGCCCACCTGCCCCAGGTGCGCCCAGCCGTCATCTCCGCTGGCCGATTCGACGCCGGTGCGGAGCATCCGCACCAGCCGGGTGTCGCCATGTAACTGCCTGGCGTCGCTGGCCTTGAGGACCGGTTCATCCGGCGGAGCCGTTGACGGCCGTTGACTGCGACAGCCGCTCGACGTAGGTGAACTGCGAACAGGCGTTGACAAAGGGTTCGGGGGTCTTCTTCTCCCCGAAGCCGTTTACCCTCAGCCCATCGGTCAGGATCCTCATCACCAAGGGTGTGAAGTCCGCGTCACTGGAGACGATGGCGAACGCATCCAACGAGCGGGCGTAGAGCAGGTCCATCGCGTCGGTGACCATCGCCATGTCAGAGGCGTTCTTGCCCTTGCTGTAGGCGAACTGCTGGATCGGGCGGATCGCATAGGTGTGCAGCGTCGCCTCCCATCGACTCGTCGAGTCAACCGGGCAGATCCACCCCAGTGGTTCGATCATGCCCGACGCGGAGGCTGTTACCGCCGCTTCTGCAAGGGCCTGCAGATCGCCCAGGATGGCGTAGTGGATCCGAAGCGGGCGGCAACGCTGGTCGAGGAGTACCTCTCGGGGTTGACCATGCGCCAGGTCGCGGCCAAGAGGGGGCACAGGCAGTCACCCTCACCCTGAGCGGGTGCAACTCCCTGGTCTGAGCAGCCGGACACGACTGGACGCACTGCACCAAGCCGGTCGCCCTGATCGGCCAGACGATGGTGAACCTACTCCTCGACCACCGGGTGCACGACTCGTTTTGGACCCAAAGCGTCGACACGCCTACCACCACCGGCACTGATGTGACCGTCGGGGACACTGGGCATGAAGACGGCCCCGCACAGCCCCTAGCGGCTCGGTCGGAGCGGGAATCCGGCCACGACAACTACTCATTGATGTCCATCAGTCACTTAACGTGAAGTTGCGTTGACCCCGCTGCAGCCGCTCGGCTGCGCCCCCCGGGGCTTGGGCGGCTGCGGTCTGCGTTGAGCCGCCAGACAGACCGTCGCCATGTCGGCACGGCCACCCGGCGACGGTCAATGACGGGCTCCGCCGTGTGACGAGGACCACCACGCGACATCCCCAACAACTCGTGCCAGCCCCAGTAGCGTCAGTCCCGTAGCCCCGCCGCCCCCTTGGGGGGAAGGACGGCGGGGCTCCGGCATTCATGGGACCTTCGACCCATGAACGGCTGACTTGCATGCGGCCGACGCCCCAGTGTGTCTCCGCCTCAAGTGCACGGCTCCGTGGCCGCTCGCGCTCCCCCCATCGAGCGGCTGCGGCCTGTCGAGGGTCCGTCGTGGCATCGCCATCAGGTCCGTGGGTTGGGGTGGGATACGAGCAAGGTCTCCCAGTCTTCTGCGCTGTCAGCCTGTCTGGACGTGCAGTGGGCTGCTTGCGTTCGCGAGGCGGTCGCGTACGGTGGCGCGATCGAGCGCCGCGGGCTCGGTGGTCCGCAGGAAGTCCAGCAGCACGCGGGCGAACCGGACCGGCTCGTCTTGGTGCGGAAAGTGTCGGGACTGCTCGAAGATCTCCAGCCTGCTGCCGGGGATCGCCGCATGGGCGGCGTGCGCGTGGCCGACGGGGATCACCGTGTCCAGCGCGCCCCACACGATTAGGGTCGCTCGCCCCTCGGCGAGGTAGAGGCGGTTGATGGCACTGACTCGCTGACCACCGGGACCCACGACGCTCCGCAGCGTGTGCACGAATGCCGACCGAGTAGGACTGTCCGCCAAGGAGGCGTAGCCACGGGCTACCTCCCCCACCGAGGGCCGCAATCGGACGGGAAGCCGGCCCAACAACCGGGACATCGCCACCCCCGCGTCACGAACCTGGCGGTGGGCGATCACCGGGAGCACCAGTTCCGCACCGGGCAGCGTCGCGGCCCGCAGCGCCACACTGACCTCGCGGCCCAGCCCCCCGCTGGACACCAGCACCATCCGATCGCAGTGCTCGAAGTACTGGTAGGCGAACTGCATCGCGACACCGCCGCCGAGGGAGTGCCCGACCAACGAAACCCGATCGTGGCCCAGCAGGCCCAGAAGATCCCTCAGCCCACTCGCCTGAGCGCCCAGCGAGTAGTCGGCCTCGGGTTTGTCGGACTCGCCATGGCCGAGCAGATCCGGCGCGATCACGTGGGCGTGCTCGGCCAGCGCGGGGATGACCGGATCCCAGGTCGCGCTGCTGCTGGTGATCCCGTGCACCAAGACGAGCACCGGAAGACGTGGATCACCGGCCTCCCGGTAGGTGATCCGGTGGCCGTGCAGGGTGACTTCGACGTACCGCACGATGGTCTCCTCCGGGCCGCGCCTTCGCCGCCAGGCGTGTGCCCGCCGACCGCTCCAATCCACTCCCCCCGCTACACGCGCCACGCCTCAGGGCGTGGCGCGTTGATCATCGAGGTGTCGAAGCGGATCTCGCGACCTCATGCTGCGCCACGGCTCACCAAGGTCACAAGCCCATCCGAGCCCCTGTTCGGCAGCCAGACCGGCCACCTCGTCCAGCGTTCCGCGCCCAACAACGGAAGTCAGTGCCACCCAGGACACCGGCGGATAGCGGAGTGACAGCGGTGGGAGCCGGCGACCTCCGGCCTAGGTGCCACCGCTGAGCGGCTCGAACAGCACGGTCCTGGTGGTCAGGTTCGGATGAGCCACGTAGCCAGCGTCGCCCCACGACTTGCTCTGGCAACGATCCTTCACCACGGCCGCGATCCAGTCGGCTGCATCGGCTGTCACATGGGTGATCTGGGCGCACCTGTCCTGCCCGAGCAGGTCGAAGAACTCCTCCAGGGTGGCCTTGTCCCGTCCGGGTGCGGCCCAGATCA
>DATCDE010000116.1 GCA_036510875.1 Actinomycetes bacterium | reverse complement strand
GTGGCCGACGGCGAGGCCGCCGGTTGTCCACCCAGCCTGCCGCAGCCGGCCAGCAGCGCGGCGACGCTCATCAGCACGACCGTCCCAGCGGTCCTCACACGGCTTGGACGCACCGGGGCCCGGCGCGGCTCCCCCGCCGGGAGCCCGGTGTCAGTCCCGGTCGGCGAGCAGCGGCCGCGCGGGATCCCAGCTGGTGCCCTGGGCGGCGTCCTGGCGGCGCCGGGCGACCGACGACAGCGCCTCGAGGACCACCCGGTTGGCCAGGGCCGCGGTGATGTCGGCGTGGTCGAACGGCGGGGACACCTCGACGACGTCCATGCCGACCAGGGGCAGCTGGTAGGCGATCCGGCGGACGGCGTCCAGCAGCTGACGGGCCGAGATGCCGCCGGGCTCCGGGGTGCCGGTGCCGGGCGCGTGCCCGGGGTCGCACACGTCGATGTCCACCGACAGGAACACGCCGTCGCACTCGTCGGTGGCGATGGCGAACGCCTCCGTGAGGCAGGCCTCCAGGCCCCGGACGCCGATCTCGGTCATCTCGTAGGAGCGCATGCCCTGCCGCGCCATCCAGTCGAGGGTGTCCGGCGGCGGCCAGTAGCCGCGCAGCCCGATCTGCAGGAACCGGTCGCCGCGCGCGGCACCGGACTCGATCAGCCGGCGCATCGGCTGCCCGTGCCCGATCAGCGAGCCGAACTCGATGTTGCCGGTGTCCGCGTGCGCGTCGAAGTGCAGCACCGCCACCCGGCCCCAGCCGACGGCGCGGGCCACTCCGGTGACGTCCGGCCAGGTGATCGTGTGGTCCCCACCCAGCACCAGCGGGATGGCACCGGAGCGGGCCACCTTCTCCACCTCGGCCTCGAGGGAGGCACAGGCCCGTGCCGCGTCACCGGAGAACATCATCACATCGCCGGCGTCGACGACCCGCAGGTCGAGCAGGCCGTCGGTGCGCAGCGCGAGCGACGGCCGCGAGCCGTCGTGCGGCAGGTAGTCGGTCATCCGGATAGCCTGCGGGCCGAACCGCGCGCCCGAGCGGTACGACGTCCCGCCGTCGAACGGCGCCCCCAGGATCACCACGTCGGCGCCCGCGTAGGACGCCGGGTCGTCGAGGTCGCACGGGTCGACACCGAGGAAGGTGAGGTCCGGGCCGTACTGCCCGCCGTATCGCGCCATGCGGGCGAGCCTACGGGTCGACCTGGCACACCGGGCCGGTGACCGTCCGCCTCGCCTACGAGACCCACGCCACGACCACCGACAACGAGGCCGGCGTGGCCATCGGCTGGCTGCCAGGGCAGCTGTCCCATGCCGGGCGAGTCAACGCCGAGGTGCCGTACCCGGGCGGGGACGACCTGCCCGCCACGTGGGCTCCATGATCACCATCTGCGGACCAGGTGCGCCGCGAAAGGGCACGATCGGCCCGTAGACAACGATCATGAAGAAGGCGGAGGTCAGACGTTCTGCGGGAAGCCGAGGTTCAGGCCGCCGTGACTCGGGTCCAGCCACCGCTGGGTGACCACCTTGCCGCGGGTGAAGAAGTGCACGCCCTCGGTGCCATGCGCGTGGCTGTCGCCGAACAGCGAGTTCTTCCAGCCGCCGAACGAGTAGTACGCCATCGGCACCGGGATCGGCACGTTGATGCCGACCATGCCGACCTCGACCTCGTTCTGGTAGCGCCGAGCGGCGCCGCCATCGTTGGTGAAGATCGCGGTGCCGTTGCCGTACGGATGCTCGTTGACCAGCTTGAGGCCCTCCTCGTAGCTGCCCACCCGGACGACGGACAGCACCGGCCCGAAGATCTCGTCGCTGTACAGGGACATGTCCGGGGTGACGTGGTCGAACAGGGTGGGGCCGAGCCAGAAGCCGTCGGTCGCGCCGTCGACCTCGATCCCGCGCCCGTCGACCACGAGGGTGGCGCCCTGCTCGACTCCGGCGTCCAGGTAGGACGCGACCTTGTCCCGGTGCTGCTTGGTGACCAGCGGGCCCATGTCGCAGCCGCGGCGGCCGTCGCCGATGCGCAGCGTGGCCATCCGCTCGGTCACCTTGGCGATCAGCTCGTCGGCCACCGGCTCGACGGCCACGACCACCGAGATCGCCATGCAGCGCTCGCCGGCCGAGCCGAACCCGGCGTTCACGGCCGCGTCCGCGGCCAGGTCGAGGTCGGCGTCCGGCAGCACGAGCATGTGGTTCTTCGCGCCGCCGAGCGCCTGCACCCGCTTGCCGTTGCGGGTGCCGGTCTCGTACACGTACCGGGCGATCGGGGTGGAACCGACGAACGACATCGCCTTGACGTCGGGGTGCTCGAGCAGCCGGTCCACCGCCACCTTGTCGCCGTGGACGACGTTGAAGACGCCGGCCGGCAGCCCGGCCTCGTTCCACAGCTCGGCCATCAGGTTCGCGGCCGACGGGTCCTTCTCGCTGGGCTTGAGCACGACCGCGTTGCCCGCGGCGATGGCGATCGGGAAGAACCACATCGGGACCATCGCCGGGAAGTTGAACGGCGAGATGATGCCGACGACGCCGAGGGGCTGGCGCAGCGAGTAGGAGTCGACCTTGGTCGACACGCCCTCCGAGAAGCCCCCCTTCACCAGGTGCGGGATGCCGCAGGCGAACTCGACGACCTCGAGGCCACGGGTCACCTCGCCGAGCGCGTCGGAGAGCACCTTGCCGTGCTCGGCCGTGATCAACGCGGCCATGTCCTCCTTGCGCGCATTGAGCAGCTCGCGGAAGCTGAACATCACCTGGGTGCGCCGGGTGAGCGAGGCGTTGCGCCACTCGGCGAAGGCCTCCTTGGCCGCGGCGACGGCGTCGTCGACGACCGCCGCGCTGGCGAAGTCGACCTTCCCGCTCACCTCACCGGTCGCGGGGTCGTACACGTCGCCCTGTCGCTCGGCGACACCGCCGAACGGCTTGCCACCGATCCAGTGCGTGAGGTGCTTGGCCATGGGAGGTCCTTCGGGGGAACGGGAGAACGGGAGAACACAGCTGACGGTTGCCATTGTGACGGGACGGCACCGACCCATCCACCCGCAGACTGCGGGCAGACCAGCCATCTGGTTGACACAGTGTCGACCGACGACTCAGGAGTCGAAGCCCAGCCCGAGCCGGTCCAAGGTGCGCAGCCACAGGTCGCGGCGGCCCTCGTTGCGGTCGGCCCGGCCGATGGACCGGCGGGTCAGCTCGATGGCGGCCCAGCGCATCGGCTCCGGCGGGAACGGCACCGGTTTGCTGTGGACCATCTCCAACGCGGTGACCTCGTTGCGGCGTTCGGCCAGCAGGTCGAGCATGACCCGCGCCCCGAACCGGGTGGCCCCCACCCCGAGCCCGGTGTACCCGGCCACGTACGCGACCCGGCCGCTGTGGGCGGTGCCCCAGAAGGCGGAGAATCGGCTGCAGGTGTCGATCGCGCCGCCCCAGCTGTGGCTGAACCGCAGCCCCTCGAGCTGGGGGAAGGTCGCGAAGAAGTGCTCGGCCAGCTTGCCGAACGTCTCGGGCCGCTGGTCGAGGTGGCCGCCCATGCCGTTGCCGAAGTGGTAGACCGCGTCGTAGCCGCCCCACAGGATCCGGTCGTGCGCCGTGAGCCGGTAGTAGTGGAACTGGTTGGCCGAGTCGCCGATCCCCTGCCGCCCCTTCCAGCCGATCGCCGCCCGCTGCTCCGCCGACAGCGGCTCGGTCATGAGCGCGTAGTCGTACACCGGGACGACGTAGCTGCGGATCCGGCGCAGCAGCGGCGGGAACGCGTTGGTGGCCAGCGCGACCTGCCGGGCCCGCACCGACCCCAGGGGGGTGCGCACCCGCATGCCCGCGCCGTCCTCGGCCAGACCGGTGGCCGGCGTGCCTTCGTGCACTCGCACGCCGAGGGACTCCGCGGCCGTCCGCAGCCCGTGGGCCAGTTTGGCCGGGTGGACCATGGCCACGCCGGTTCGGTCGAGCAGCCCGCCCAGGTAGGTCGGCGAGGCGACCTCGGCGCGCAGCGCGTCGCGGTCCAGCCACTCCAGCTCCAAACCGTGGCGGGCGGCCTCCTCGGGCTCCCCGCGGAGGTCCTCGACCTGCCACGGCTGCACCGCGACCGAGAGCTCGCCGGTGCGCTCGAACTCCGCGTCGATGCCGTACCGCTCGAGGGTGGCCTCGATCTCGTCCAGGTTCCGCCGGCCCAGCTCGATCAGCAGCGGCAGCTCGTCGGGGAACCGGTCGAGCCCGTTGCGGAACCCGTGGGTCAGGCTCGCGGCCATGAACCCGCCGTTGCGTCCGGACGCCGCCCAGCCCACGGTGCCGGCCTCGAGGAGGACGACGTCGCGGCCCGGGTCGGCCTCCTTGGCGAGCAGCGCCGTCCACAGCCCGCTGTAGCCGCCACCGACGACGACCAGGTCGGCGTCGGTGTCACCGTCGAGAGCCGGCGCACGCGGTGGCCGGGGTGCCGCCGGGTCGACCAGCCAGAACGGCTTCGGCTCGGCGGCGGACAACGCGGCCAGCGCGCGCATGGGTCGCTCAGCCCTTGGGACGACGCCGCCAGGCAATGAACTGCCCCAGCCCAACGAACAGGAACGAGATCAGGAACATCACGGTGCCGATCACGTTGATCTGCACCGGCGTGCCCTTGGACGCCGCGCCCCAGACGAACATCGGGAACGTGATCGAGCTCGACGACGCGTTGAAGTTGGTGATGATGTAGTCGTCGAAGGATAGCGAGAACGCGAGCAGCGCGCCCGCGGCGATGCCCGGTGCCACCAGCGGCAGCGTGATCTTCATGAAGGTCTGCCGCTCGTTCGCGTACAGGTCCATGGCCGCCTGCTCGAGGCGGGGGTCCAGACCGGCGATGCGGGCCTTGACCGTGACCACCACGAAGCTGATCGAGAACATGATGTGCGCGATCAGGATCGTCGTGGTGCCCAGCGGGAACGCCATGTTGACGAACAGGGTGAGCAGGGACGAGCCCATGACCACCTCGGGCGTCGCCATCGGCATGAAGATCAGCAGGTTGGTGGCCGCGCGGCCACGGAACCGGTACCGGGCCAGCGAGAACGCGATCATCGTGCCGAGGATCGTCGCCACCAGGGTGGCGAGCAGGCCGATCTTGAGGCTCAGCCCCACCGCCGTGCACATGCCGGGAGGCGCGCATGGGTGCAGCCAGGCGTCGAAGGAGAAGGCCACCCACTGGTAGTTGAACCGGCCGGCCGGCTGGTTGAACGAGAACAGGATGACGATCACGTTCGGCAGCAGCATGTACACGAACACCAGCGCTGCCACGATCGCGATGATGTGCTCGCGGACCCAGTCGATCGGGCCCTTGCGCGGCCGCTTGGCGGGAGGTGCCGTCTGGCGGTTGGGCGGGGCGGAGGTGAGGGTAGCCATCACACCAGCTCCTCCGTCCCTGCGCGCCAGACGTAGACCGACACCAGCACGAGGATCGTCACCATGAGCGTGAACGACAGGGCCGCCGCGGTCGGGTAGTCGAGCACCCGCAGGAACTGGCCGTCGATGACCTGGCCGATCATCGTGGTGTTCGGGTTCCCGAGCAGCTTGGAGTTGATGTAGTCACCGGCGGCCGGGATGAAGGTCAACAGCGTCCCCGCGACCACGCCCGGCATGGACAGCGGCCAGGTCACCTTGCGGAACGCGGTGAACGGGCGGCCGTACAGGTCGGCCCCGGCCTCGAGCAGGCGGGGGTCGATCCGGTCCAGGCTGGCGAACAGCGGAAGCACCATGAACGGCAGGAAGTTGTAGGTCAGACCCGCCATCACCGCGAACGGCGTGCTCAGCAGCTGGTCGCCGTTCACCAGGTTCAGGGCCTGCAGCACGTTCATCAGCCCGGTGGCGTTGAAGAGCTTCACCACGATGCCGTTGCTCGACAGGATGGTCTGCCAGGCCAGGGTCCGCAGCAGGAAGCTGGTGAAGAACGGCGCGATCACCAGGACCAGCAGGACACCCTTCCACTTCCCGGACTTGAACGCGATGGTGTACGCGAGCGGGTAGCCGATGAGCAGGGCCATCGCAGTGGCGACGAACGCGTAGATGAACGACCGCAGGAACTGCGGCCAGTACAGCGAGAACGCGTCGGTGTACGTCTGCCAGTGCCAGGTCAGCGTGTAGCCGGTGTCGATCGAGCCGGTCTGCAGCGACTGCGACAACAGCGTGACCATCGGCACGACGAAGAACACGACGAGCCACAGGAGCCCGGGCAGCAGCAGCAGGTACGGCACCAGCCCCTTGCCGCGCCGGGTGGGCGGCGGTGCCGCGTCCGTCCCGATGTGAGCGATGGCGCTCATGGGCTGACGCCGACGGCCGGCGCCGCCTCCTCGCCCCCGAGGTCCACGCCGGCGTTGGCGTCCTGGGATGCGTCCAGCCCGAAGGTGTGGGCCGGGACCCAGGACAGCTCCACCTTGGTCCCCGGCCGCAGCACCTCGGCACCGACGTTCTGGGCGAACACCATGATCTCCTGGCCCCACGGCATCCGGACGAGGTACTGCGTGCTCACCCCGGTGAAGCTGGTGTCGGAGACGACGCCCCCGGTGAGCACGTTCATGCCGGACGCCTCGCCCCCGCGACCCTCGGTGGCGATGCGGATCTTCTCCGGACGCACTCCGACGAGCAGCTTCAGGGTCGAGGTGGCGCGGGCCCGCGACTTCGGCAGCGCGATCCGCTGGCCGGCTACCGACAGCAGGATGTCGTCACCGGCGGTGCCGGAGATGTCCGCCAGGATCAGGTTGGACTGGCCGAGGAAGTTGGCCGCGAAGGTCGTGGCCGGGTTCTCGTACAGGTCCCCCGGGTGGCCCATCTGCTCGACCCGGCCGGCGTTCATGACCGCGATGGTGTCGGCCATGGTCATGGCCTCCTCCTGGTCGTGGGTCACGTGCACGAAGGTGATGCCGACCTCGGTCTGGATCCGCTTCAGCTCGATCTGCATCTGCCGACGCAGCTTGAGGTCCAGCGCCCCGAGCGGCTCGTCGAGCAGCAGCACGGTCGGCCGGTTGACGATCGCCCGGGCCAGGGCCACCCGCTGCTGCTGGCCACCGGACAGCTGGGAGGGCTTGCGCCGGGCGAGGTGCCCGAGCTCCACGAGCTCGAGCGCCTCGTCCACCCGACGCTTGACGTCACCCTCCTTGCGGCGACGCAGGCCGAAGGCGACGTTCTCGAAGATGTCCAGGTGCGGGAACAGGGCGTAGTTCTGGAACACCGTGTTCACCGGACGCCGGTACGGCTTGGCACCGGTGATGTCCTTGTCGCCGATGAAGATCTGCCCCACGGTGGGGTCCTCGAGCCCTGCGACCATCCGCAGTGTCGTCGTCTTCCCACAGCCCGACGGTCCCAGCAGGGCGAAGAAGGAACCCTGCGGGATCGTCAGCGTCAGGTCGTCGACCGCGGTGAAGGCACCGAACTGCTTGGTCACCTGCACGATGCGGACGTCGCCGTCCTGCGCGGTGCCTTCGCGGCCAGGTGCCGCACCTGGATCGGACATGCTCAGCCTCCGATGACGGCCTGGAAGGCCTTGTTGTACTTCGTCTCCTGGTCCGCGGTGAGGCCCATGAAGACGTGCGCGGTCGCCATCGTCGCAGTCGTGGGGAAGATCAGCTCGTTGTTCGCCACCTTCGGGTCGCTCTTGAGCAGGATCTCCTTGGCACCCTTCACCGGCGAGATGTAGTTGACGTAGTCCTCGACCTGCGCCATGACGGCCGGGTCGTAGTAGTAGTTGATCAGGATCTCGGCGTTCTTCTTGTGCTGGGCCAGGTTCGGGATCAGGAAGTTGTCCGACCAGATCATCTGCCCGGTAGCCGGCAGCACGTACCCGAGGTTGGGGTTGTCCGCGCGCAGCTGGACGACGTCACCGGTCCAGGCGAAGCAGGCCGCGATGTCGCCGGAGGCCAGGCCCTTGCCGTACTCGTTGCCGGTGAAGCCCTTGAGCTGACCGGCGTCCTTCGCCTTCTGGATCGCCGCGATGGCCTGGTTGAACTGCTCCTCGGTGAAGTTCGCCGGGTCGTTGCCCTGGGCCAGCATGATCAGGCCGACCGTGTCGCGCATCTCGGTGAGCAGCGTGACCCTGCCCTTGATGGCCGGGTCGGTGAGCAGCTGGTCGACCGTCTCGATCTTCTTGCCGCCGGTCGACTTCGGGTTGTAGGCGATGCCGGTGAACCCGCTCTGCCATGGCAGCGAGTACTCGCGGCCCTTGTCGAACTCGACCTGCTGGAGGCTGTCCTCGAGGTTCGTCCAGTTCGGGATGTTCGCCTTGTCCAGCTTTTGCACCCAGCCCAGCCGGATCAGCCGGGAGGCCATCCAGTCGGTGAGGCAGAAGGTGTCCCGACCGGTGTCCTGCCCCGCCGACAGCTGCGGGCGGATCTTGGCGAAGAACTCGTCGTTGTCGTTGACGTCCTCGGCGTAGTTGACCTTGATCCCGGTCTTCTTGGTGAACTCGTCGAGCGTCGGGTGGGTCTTGGTGGTGTTGTTGACGTCGATGTACTCGGGCCAGTTGGACCAGTTGACCAGCATGTCGACGGCCGAGCGGTCGGACGCGGTGGGCCTGGCCGACGCCGAGCTGCCGGTGTTGGTGCCCTTGACGCCACAGGCGGCGAGCGCGGCGGCCGCCCCCGCAGCGGCAGCGCCTTGCATCACCGTGCGGCGGGTCAGCAGGCCGCGCATGAGCGCCGGCGACGGGATGAAAGGGTCCTTCTCGGTCATGACGGGGTTTCCTCCGGGAGCGGGTCTTTAGCGGGTGCCGAAGACGGTGCGATGCCAGTCTTTGCTGGCCCGAGCGGTCAGGTCGTACATGACGTGCTTGATCTGGGTGTACTCGTCGAACGCGTACGTGCTCATGTCCTTGCCGAAGCCGGACTGCTTGTAGCCGCCGTGGGGCATCTCGCTGATGATCGGGATGTGGTCGTTGACCCAGACGGCTCCGGCCTTGATCTCCCTGGTCGCCCGCATCGACCGGAAGACGTCGCGGGTCCACACCGACGCGGCCAGGCCGAACGGGGAGTCGTTCGCGAGCCGCAGACCCTCGTCGTCGTCATCGAAGGGGAGCACCACCAGCACCGGGCCGAAGATCTCGTCCTGCACGATCTCCGAACGCTGATCCGCGCCGACCAGCACGGTGGGCTCATAGTAGGCACCGCGGGACAGGTCCCCTTCGGTGGGGATGCGTCCCCCGCGTACGACCTTGGCTCCGTCGGCCACGGCTCGCTCGACGAACCCGGCCACCCGCTGCTGCTGCAGCCGGGAGACCAGCGGGCCCTGGTCGGTGGCCGGGTCCAGGGTCGGGCCGAGCCGGACCTGCCCCATCACCTGCGCCACGCCGTCGACGAACGCCTCGTACAGCGGGCGCTGGACGTACGCCCGGGTGGCCGCGGTGCAGTCCTGGCCGCTGTTGATCAGCGAGCCGGCCACGGCCCCCTGGACGGCGGCGTCGAGGTCGGCGTCGTCGAAGACCAGGAAGGGGGCCTTGCCACCCAGCTCGAGGTGCACCCGCTTGACGGTCTCCGCGGCCACCTGCATGACCCGGCGGCCGACCCCGGTCGAGCCGGTGAAGGACACCATGGCGACGTCAGGGTGGGCGAGCAACGCCTCACCCGCCACCCGACCGGCGCCGGTGACCACGTTGACCACGCCGTCCGGCAGGCCGGCGTCGTGGCAGGCCTGCGCGAACATCACCGAGGTGAGCGGGGTCAGCTCGGCCGGCTTGAGCACGATCGTGTTGCCGGCGGCCACGGCCGGCAGGATCTTCCAGGCGGCCATCTGCAGCGGGTAGTTCCACGGGGCGATCGAGCCGACCACCCCGATCGGCTCCCGCCGGATCATCGAGGTGTGGTCGGGCGAGTACTCCGCGGCTGCCTTGCCCTCGAGGTTGCGCGCCGCACCGGCGAAGAAGGCCACGTTGTCGATCGTGCCGGGCACGTCGAACTCGGTGGTCAGCTTGATCGGCTTGCCGGCCTGCCGCGACTCGACCCGGGCGAACTCGTCGGCGCGCTCCGCCAGGAGCCGGGCCAGCGCCACCAGCGCAGCCGACCGGGTCGCGGGCGTGGCGCCGGACCACTCGGGGAAGGCCCGTCGGGCGGCGGCGACAGCGGCGTCCACCTCGGCCGGACCGGCCAGCTCGACGGTCTCGACGGTCTCGCCGGTGGACGGGTCGACAACCGGGTGGGTGGCGCCGGTGGAGCTGCGGATGAGGGTGCCTCCGACGAAGGAATGGCCCACGGTTGACACGCCCGACCCCACCTCCTTGAGAGGCGCCATCGTGACAGACGCCCGACCTTGGGACAAGTGAATCCGTCGTCCGATCGCGCATTGACGACGAAATCGCGATGTGGCCGTAACCAGACACGACGAGGAGCAGGGGTCGCGGCAGGAAGCCTGCGGGCCCGTTCGAGCGCGCGCAATCGGCACTGTGACAGGTGTGGCATCCTCCTGCTTACAGACTGTCGTGCGGGCGGAGCCTGGAGGGGCCGCATGGGAACCGCCGGGTCACCGACCCTCGCGCTGCCGACGGTGGCCGAGGTGCTGGCGCTGCCCCCGCTCGCGGCCGGCGAGCCCGAGGTGCTCGCCGGGACCGCCAACCTGGACCGCCGCGTGCGCTGGGCGCACGTCAGCGAGATCGCCGAGATCGCCGGGCTGCTGCACGGCGGCGAGCTGCTGCTCACGACTGGGGTGGCGTTGCCGGACGACCGCGCCGAGCTGGCCGCGTTCGTCGGCGCGCTGGACGACGCCGGCGCGGCCGGCCTGGTCGTGGAGCTCGGCCGCCGCTACCAGCGCACGCTGCCACCGACCCTGGTCCGGGCCGCGCAGGAGCGCGGCCTGCCGCTGGTGGCGCTACGCCGCGAGGTCCGGTTCGTCGCGGTGACCGAGGCCGTGCACGCACTGGTCGCCGACGCCCGGCTGCGCGAGCTGCGCGCTTCCGAGGAGGTGCACCAGACCTTCACCGAGCTGTCCGTCGAGGGCGCCGAGCCGGTCGAGGTGGTGCGCCAGGCCGCCCGGATGTCCGGCCGGGCCGTGGTGCTGGAGAACCTGGCCCACCAGGTGCTCGCCTACGACGCCGCGGGCGGGGACCCGCGCGAGCTGCTCGACGGCTGGGAGACCCGCTCCCGCGCGGTCGACCCGAGCCAGCGCACCGGCTACGACGAGCGGTCCGGTTGGCTGGTCACCGTGGTCGGGGCCCGCGGGCACGACTGGGGCCGGCTGGTCCTGGTGGCCGGGGCGCCGCCGCCGCCGCGCGACGTCATGCTCGTCGAGCGGGCGGCGTCCACGCTAGCGCTCAACCGGCTGGTGGAACGCGACCGGGAGAGCCTGGAGCGGCAGACCCACCGCAGCCTGCTGTCCGGCATCCTCAGCCACAGCTGGCCGGCGTCCGAGGTGGCACTGCGGGCGGGTGCGCTCGGCGTCCCGCTGGAGGGGCGCCGACTGGTGGGCGTGGTGCTGCGGCCGGCCCCGCTGCCGGGCGAGGCGGTGCTCGAGGCCGAGCAACGGGCCCGCGACCTCACCGAGACGGCGGCAGCGGCGGTGCGGACCGCCCGGGTCCCCGCACTGGTCGGCAGCATCGACGACGTCGGGGTCGGCGTGCTGCTGTCCCTCGGGCCGCAGATGCGCGTCGACGACATGCTGGACTCCTTGGCCGCGGCGCTGCACGCACCGGACGACTCGGTGATGGCCGTGGGCTCGCTCGTCGAGCAGATCGCCGACGTGCGGCGCTCGTTCCTGGAAGCCGCGCACGTGGCGGACGCCGCACCGCGGAGCACGGCGCTGCCCTTCCACCGGCTCGAGGACGTGCGGCTGCGCGGGCTGCTGCACCTGCTGCGCGACGACGCCCGGCTGCAGACCTACGTGGAGCGCGAGCTGTCCCCGTTGCTGCGCTACGACGCCGAGCACGGCACGGACCTCACCGGGCTGTTGCGGATCTACCTGGACGAGGGCCGCAACAAGTCGGCCGCAGCCAGCGCGGCACACTTGTCCCGGCCGGCGTTCTACGAGCGGCTGCACCGCGTCGAGCGGGTGCTCGGCGCCGACCTCGACGACGCCGAGGGCTGCCTTTCCCTGCACGTGGCCCTGACCGCCCTGGACGCCCTCCGCCGCGCCTGACGGTTCGGGAGGCTGAGCGGCT
>DATCDE010000115.1 GCA_036510875.1 Actinomycetes bacterium | reverse complement strand
CAACACCGTTCGTCCTCGCGCTTCGCGCTGCGGGCGCTGCGTGTTGACCCCGCCCCGCGCCCGACGCTGCCCAAGAACCGCCGACACCGCCCGAACAACGCTCAGAAAGAAGGCTTGACTACCCCGCCCCGTTCAGGAATGGCACTACCGATCGGATTCGCAAACGGTGGTCGTTCGGGGAGCCGAAGTGCACTTACTCCGGTGTGCCGGGACGCGATGAGCGGCAAGGATTGCCTCGCGGCGGTGTGATTGCGGTTGCCATACGAAGCGAGTTGCTGGAGGTCACACGTGGGGTATGACAAGGGCCCGTCGTTGTCGGGCGCCCGGATCGAAGACGCCGATTTCTCTGGCGCCCGCTTACACGCGCCGAACTTCGAGCGCGCCAAGATTACGGACGCCTGGTTCTACGGCGCCGACATCTCGGGAGACCTTGAGGGGCTCCGGTTGAACGGCGTCGAGGTGGCTCCCTTGGTGACGGCGGAGTTGGAGCGGCTGTTCCCGGAGCGGGCGAAGTTGCGGGCCAGCGACCCGGACGGCTTGGCGGAGGCGTGGGCCATGATCGAAGACACTTGGCAGGCGACGCTCGCTCGCGCCCGAGCATTGCCTCAGCTGTCCCTCGTCGAGCGGGTCGACGACGAGTGGAGCTTCGTCGAGACGCTGCGCCACCTGGTCCTTGCCACCGACTGTTGGTTGCGGCGCATGATCAAGGGTATCGACCGCCCGTACCATCCGTGGGGGCTGGCCGGCTCGTGGCTGAGCGATCCCGCCAGCTGGGGCATCGATCCCGCCGCGAACCCATCTGTCGACGAGGCCCTCGGAGTGCGTCGTGAGCGGATGGATGAGGTGAAGCAGACCATCGCCGCCGTGACGCCCGAGGAGCTCGAACGAGTCTGCATCCCCCCGGCAACGCCAGGTCACCCGAACGACCCACACACGGTTCTCGCGTGCCTTTACGTGATCCTTAACGAGGAGTGGGAGCACAACCGATATGCCATCCGTGACCTCGAGTCGCTCGAGACCAGCTCACCTTGACACTCGCGTGGCGAGGATCGGCTCGTACGGGAAGGTCAGCGGCCGCACGTCCGGCCAACTGACCTGTGGATTACGTGGCGCCGCGAAGCTTGCCGTTCTTGGACACTGCTGGGTCCGTGCATGCGGAGAGGTCGAAGCAGCACGGCCGCCGCTTGCCGCTTTCCATCTTGGAGATGGTCACTTCGACTCGCCGCTCGCGCGTTACGGGATTTGCGGTCGCGTTGACCCAGCGCACCCACTCCCAACGCGCCATCGGCGTGATGTCTCGCCACATGTCTCGGATCTTCTGAGGCGCGGCCGCCAGAGCTGCTGCCATGTCTCATGGCACGTCCGGCTCCGGCCAGTCTCGTGTTGCCTCGATGGCGAGGTTGACGACGTCGCCGGCGCGTATGTCAGCGGCGTGTTGTAGCTCTTGTGTCACTTTCATCCAGTGGCCCTTTAAGCCGTCTGGCTCCAGGACCGTCTGAAACTCATGGCTGTTGACCGCTCCCTGGACTGCCACCTGCCCGCGCGATGGCAAGCGCCCGCTCGCCTCCTTCGGCAACCGCGCAATGGTCAATGAGTCGATACTGTCCAGCCTGGCCGCGCACCGAATCGCCGTCCCGGTCCTCTGACTCACCCGAGGCATGCTTGCATGACCTCCACGACGGCGAGTACCCGTTGTCCATCCTCCATAGGCCCAATCCTGGATGGTTCCTCGGGGTAGCAGCTGCCGCCAACCGATCGGAACCGTCACTCCGGATCTGGCATTACCGCTCGGTTTCAGGTCGATCGAGATCAACGAGCGCAGCCGGCGCCCATGCCGGGTCGGTGTCTATGCCGGGCCTTGGTCGGATGTCGTTGTCCGGCGGTCACTTGACCGGCCGGGGGTCGGCATAGTCACAGGCTCTCGAGGAAGGCGAGCAGGGAGTCGGTGAACTGGTAGCGCTCCCGCACGGCGGAGAGTGAAGCGGTCAGGGCGAGGGCAGCTCCCTTGATCGTGAGGTCGGCATGCAGGTATGAACCGCCCGGAGACGAGCGTGATCAACAAGCGCAACTATCCCGAGTCACCTTCCACCGGCGGACCGCTGACCAGCACGAACCCACCCGACGCCAGTTCAACCCGGCATAGTCACCGACCCGGCATAGGCCTACTCCGGGCCCTGAATAGGGATGCTACTGACCGCCGGCGTTCCACTCGGCCAGCTGAGCGTGCTGGGAGACCTCGGCGGCCCAGGCCCGGATGGCTGTCCAATCGCGCAGGTCTCGAGCCGGCGCCGTGGACCTCCCCAGTTCGTCGGCCCCACCGAACAGGGCGGTCGCGGCCGGGTTCAGCCACTGGTGTTTGGCCAGAGCCTGCTCGAGTTGGGATCGCGAACGGCTCCAGGCCTTGTCGGTTCGCTCGCGGGGCCCCAACGCGAACACCGCGATGGGGACCTGCTGAAGGTCCTTGCGGTGCCGCTTGAGAAACCGGTGCGCCGCGGGGAGCCATCGTCCCGAGTAGAGGGGTGCCCCCAAGATGATCAGATCCCGCCCGGCGATCGATGCCCGCACCGACCACGCCGCCCTGACATCGACGGTGGCCGCGTCGGCCCTCAGGACATCCGCGATGGCATCAGCCACCTCACGCGTCGACCCATGCCTGGTGGCAAATGCAACCAAGACACTGACCATGCACCCCAATGTCCTCGTCGAAGATGAACGGAAGATGTCACGCGTTGAGGCTCGCTCGATCCACCGACCCGCGATTGGGCACCCCGCTGCCTCGCGCTCCTCCACCCGGGATGCCGCCAGGCGTGGGCCGCCCACTCGCTGCCGGGCTCGGCGCGGCACTCTGTGCGGGGATCCGGACCAAGTCCCTGCCCGTGGCACCTTGGAGTTCCGGACCTGCAGCAAGCCCAGCAACACCACGCCGACCGCGATGGGCTGGCGCGAAGGGAACGCAGTGGACACCACGCAACCTCGCCATCACTAGCCTCGATCTTCCGTGATCTTGTGCTGCGACACGGGGTGTAGAAACACGGAAGTGCCTGTCTCGTGAGGGATTCTGTCGCTTGTCGAGGGCTTCAGAAGACCGGACGAGGAAGGCACTCCGTGGGTGAAGGGTAACCGGCAGGCGAAGAGAGTGCGGGTGGTCGCGGGTAGCGAGTCGT
>DATCDE010000114.1 GCA_036510875.1 Actinomycetes bacterium | reverse complement strand
CGCTCCTCGCCGGCGCCGGCCTGCCGCAGCGCCGGCCCAAGGGCGCCGTCGAGCCGGCCCTGGTCACCGCCGGTGGGGACCTCGCCCCGGTCGTGACCATGCTCAGTCGGCGACGCGCCGGCGCCACCGGGTACACCGCGGCCGAGGTCATCGCCCACTTACTCACCGGCGCGAAGCCCGAGACGTCCACCGGGTGACCGACCGAACCCCCTAACCCCGCCCACCACCCACGGAGCGCGACCTGCACCCGCCGAGGGTGGCTCACGACGACATACCGAGCAGGGCGCTCCCCCGCGCACACGTCGAGGACCGGCCCGTCCAGCAGGACGTCGGCGGGCGGTCGCCCGGCCAGCCCCGGCCGGCCGCATCGCCGAAACGCGGCGCTGAGACGCACCGTGACGCGGGGCGGATGGTGTTTTCGGTCGTGCACATCGATCAACAGCCGCCGACGGAAACGGGAGGCGTCTGGATTGGCGCAACCCGCGATGTGGCGCGGAATTGCTGCCTCGCGCATGGTGAACCGAAGCCATTTCGTGGCTCGAAGGAGGCGAACGCCTCCTTGGTGGTGGCACGCGCGTCAGGGCTGTCGATCTCGTGTACTGCGATGCCGCCGACGCGGTGGAAACCATCGAATTTGGTTGGCCCGGGCAGCGACCTCAGGTCTCTCCGCCGACGTCGAACTCGTAGGCCTCATAGAGCAGGTCAGAGCCGCGTTGCCTGTGGCTGACCAGCAAACCCAGAAGCGTCGTGCCAAGACGTCGGATCTGATCCACGCTCGGCTCCGGCCCGGACGTTCGGGCAAGCAGGTCATCGACGAGGTGGCTGATCTGCACGTGTTCCCGGGCGAGGCGGGCGACCGCACCGGAGAGACGTGGCGCTGCCGCGAGCACGTCGGAGTGCAACCCCGCCTGCCCTTGTGTGACCTCGACATGCTCGCGAAAGTCAGCCGACAACTCAACCATCGCCACCTGGACGCGCCCGGCCCAGCGCGCACGACCAATCGGTGCTGGCTCGGCCATCGCGAGCTCCAGCGCGCTCATCGATTGGCGCAGCTCAGCACGTCGCAGCCGCAGGGCCTCCAAGGAAGCCTGGTCCGGCGTCGAGGGGCTGGTTGCCATCGACGCCTCCATGGGTTGATGTCCTGACGTCCGGGCATTGGGCGTCCGGTGAGCCTGTGCAGCTCGCCCGGGGACCCATCCTCGTTGCCTTGGCGGAGGCTGACAAGAGGTCGGTTCAGGCCGGCAGGAGAGAGTCGCCCGGTGCGTCAACGCAGGCGCTCCGCGTAGATCTTCGCGCGCGTCCCAGGGGCAGGTTGGCGGTGTGACGTTGGGGCCCTGACCCTGGTTCTTGGACACGCTGAATCCCGCATCTGTGTGGGTGAGAGCGAGATGATCCACAACCATGGCCAGGAAGAACTACTCCGAGGAGTTCCGTCGTCAGGCCGTCGACTTGTACGAGTCCACGCCGGGGGCCACGGTCCGCGGTATCGCTGAGGACTTGGGCATCGTGCGGGGCACGCTGCGCCACTGGCTGCAGGCGTATGGCACCGGCAAGAAGACCGCTGCGGACGGGACGTTGACCACCAGCACCCTGCGGTCCAAGGCGCCGCCAGCGAGCCCTTCAGGGGCAGGTGATGAGACACCGCAGCAGAGGATTGCTCGCCTTGAGGCCCGCGTCGCCGAGCTCGAGGTCAACGAGAAGAAGCTGTCCACGGAGCGGGAGATCCTCCAGCGGGCGGCCAAGTATTTCGCCGGGGAGACGCGCTGGTGAGTCGCTTCCAGTTCGTCGCCGATAACTCCGCCACCTTCGAGGTGAAGCGACTGTGCGAGGCCGTCGAGGTCGAGCGATCCTCCTACTACGCGTGGAAGGCAGGTGCACCGGCCCGGGCCGCCCGTACTGCGGCCGACACGGCTCTGGCCCAGCGGATCCGGGCCATCCACGACGCGGACAACACCCTTGGTGCGCCACGGGTGACCGCGGAGCTCAACGACGGCGTCCCGCCGGCCGAGCGGGTCAACCACAAACGCGTCGCGCGGGTCATGCGCGCCGTCGGGATCGCCGGCTACGTCAAGAAGCGCCGGGTGCGCACCACGATCCCCGAGCAGGCCGACCACAAAGTCCCCGACCTGCTCAACCGCGACTTCACCGCTGACGCACCGAACCGACGCTACGTCGGCGACATCACCTACCTGCCGCTGGCCGACGGCAGCAACCTGTACCTGGCCACCGTCATCGACTGCTACTCCCGCCGCCTGGTCGGCTGGGCGGTCGCCGACCACATGCGCACCGAGCTCGTCGCCGACGCGCTCAAGGCTGCCGCCGCGACCCGCGGCAGCTTGGCCGGGGCGATCTTCCACAGCGACCACGGGTCGGTCTACACCTCGAAGGACTACGCACGGCTGTGCGCCGACCTCGGTGTCACCCAGTCCATGGGCGCCGTCGGCTCCTCGGCCGACAACGCCCTCGCAGAGTCGTTCAACGCCGCCCTCAAACGCGAGGTCCTCCAAGACTCCGCGTGCTGGGCCGACGAGCTCACCTGCCACCGCCAACTCTTCAAGTGGCTCACCCGCTACAACACCAAGCGACGCCACACCTGGTGCCGCTACCAATCCCCAATCGCCTACGAGACCAGCTACACCGCTACGCTGCCAACCGCCGCGTAATCACACCCCGTGTCCACGAACCGGGGGTAGGGCCCTTGGGTGCGCAGGACAGTTTCGACGCGAGTACCAATCAGCTCGAAACTGCCGCGTCCGGCGGTCGACCGGCGGGTCCAGTAGCCGCGTGTGCACGCGGCCCTCGCGGTCGCAGGTGAGGCCGACCATCACGGTCAGCTCCTTCGGACCCCGAACGCGTA